>JAWBQJ010000001.1:300000-560180 GCA_038845865.1 Desulfurococcaceae archaeon | reverse complement strand
GAAATCTTAGATTTGTTAACTTCTTTGGCATCGTGTACGACTTTGATGAAGAGTGCCCTTTCCTTGGAACTCCCAACTACATCTACGCTTCTCTCCGTTTTCGGGTACAGTATTAAGTCGGCTTTATAACCAGCTCTTTTCACAATACTTAGTACTTCTTCCACGAGGCTCTCTTCGGGCAAACCACTATACCCGGCAACGCATGTTCGTTAAAATATAGTGAAGCCGGTAAGATAAACTATTTACCTCTATGGAACCTCGCGTATATCATTGCGTGGTCCTTATCGTAAGGCTCCAGGTGCACCACATCTACTATTTCGAACCCCCGTTCCTTCAAGGTATTTATCTCCTTCCTATAGATCTCGCTGGGTTCCTTGGTCACGTCGATGCTCCTAGCTTTAATTGCGAGTAGTAGGTAACCACCATCTTTCAAGAACATGTCGGCGTTAGCGGTCACTATCGCTGCTTGTTCTGGTTGTGCGATGTCGGCGTAAATTCCCTCAACCGTCTCGACTACGTGCCGGTATTCCTGCGGTTTCCTGGCATCACCTAATATTGGAAACAGGTTTTTCCTTACATCTGCTACCATTATGAACTCCCTCATTACCCTAGGCGCGACATCTACTCCATAGATCCTACCGCTGGGTCCAACAATGTCTGATATGTGACTAGCCGTTGTACCGGATGCTACTCCGAGATAGAGTATAGAGTCTCCTTCCGAGATAGGCTGCTCAGCCAGCCCGTTCATGAGGGCCGCAGCCAGCTTACTCCTAAAGGCGTTCCATTCACGGTACTCAACGTTGTTGTATTTGAACAGCTTCTCGCCGTATACTCTATGTCCGGGTACGAGGTTTCTCGTGGCGAGCCTTACGCTACCGTCATCAAGTTCAACTACGTATACGGCAAAGTACTTGTCGTGGTGCTTAATCGAAGTAACGGAGCTCACGGTGCCTCACCACCTTCATTTCCTTTTCTCCTTCTTCCTCTCCCTTTCCGCGGGTGCTCGAGGCCTTTCAGCTTTCGGCGGCGGCTTCGGGTACAGCTTCTTTATCTCCTCAACCCTTTGCTGAAACTCTGCTAGCAACTTGTCGCCAATATGCCTACCCGTGAAGAAGTCCACCTTGGCCGCTATAGCCAGCTTCGCAGCAAGCGCTCTTGCGATTTTACCTCTTTGCCACCTTGGACTTCTGTGTATGGCGGGATGCTGGAAGATTACTCCGTGCTTGGGCGGCTTACCTCCCGTCCTGAGCGCCCTAAATAGCGCTTTCTCGGCGCCGAGTACTTGGATGGTGCTTGCTGGTAATTTAGCGAGCTTTTCGAGCCCGCCTGCAATACTCAATAACCTGGCTCCGAGTTTCGGGCCCACGAGTGCACACAGATTAGGCGATACCTCTTTCATCACGAAATCGATATATTTCTCGAGCGTCTCCCTCAGCTTGTACATGCCGAGCACGATATCAGCGAGTATGGATATGTACTCTAGGTCGAAATCGCCTAAATCGGCGCCGATACTGCTAGATGCCGCCGCGGCGATCTTTTCCACTCTGTCCTCCGGCACTTCGAGCTTTGTTAAGTTCTCCTTGGTGAAGTTGGATCGGTGCCTCAGCTCGTACACGAGCCTTGCGTACATCTCGTGGTCTCTAACCAGCTCATCTAGCTCTGGGAAGTGTATACTGTACCACTCCCTAAGCCTCGCCACGAACAGGTTTATTGTCCTGTCGATGTCGTCTATTGCTCTAATCGCCTGCACAGCCAAGAGGTCTCGTTTCTGCGCTTCTCTCCTCAGCTTCCGCCTCGTGTACTCTAGCATCACTTCGTGAAGCTTTTCGAAGAACTCCTCCCTACTGCTCGCAAACCCGTACTTGACTGCTAGTTCCGGTGCAATACTCCTAATGTACAGTGCCTGGGGAAAGCCCGGCAAGACTTCAGGTACTAGCCCCTGCTGGGATGCCGCTTTAGCGGTGCTGTAGTGCTCGACAACGACCGCCGACACGCCCTTCTCCTTCAACTTAGACATCATCTGCTCGTGGTAAGGTGTTAACTCCCCCTTTTCAATGCTAATTAGGTACTCCACCAGGTCGTCCAGCCTCTTGGGGGCTTCAACGTACTCCACCACGCTATTGTCATCCGCGACTGCGAAAATGCCCAGTACCGTTTCTACAATATAGGCCTTACTTCGCGAAGACATGCCTTATACCCAGCCAAGTAAGAGTTAAGTTAAAAAGCTATTTTTAAATATCACTTTTCAGATAGCTAATCTAGCATGCAAGGTGCCTCGAAGTGCCAACCCATGGCTCACTTACAAAAGCAGGTAAGGTTAGAAGCCAAACGCCCAAGATACCGCCCAAGCCCAGGAAAAACAAACCTCCAAGAGTTAGGAACAGGGTAGAGTACGTTAGGAGGTTTATGAAGGCTCAAGCGGTTGCCGAGTCCGTGCCTTCGTAAGCACGGTAACAGCTCTGCGCTTTACCCGCATGAAGCTTTCCGTACCTTTCCAGCCTAGAATACCGTTAAGTACCACTTTTTACATTCACGTAGATTGACGCAACCTACGGGGTTCAACTTGATAGTTTACTACGGGTATATGGGAAACGCGGCGAGCTACCTGATCTCTAAAGGCGCCGAACCCGGTGACAGAGTGATCTTAAAGTTGAGAGATGGAACGATTCTCCAAGGACTCCTAATGCCCAGACCTCAGCTGTATAGCAGTTCCTCGGTAATAATAGTTAAACTGGACAACGGCTACAACGTCGGAATAAGGCTAGACAACATCGAGTCCCTGGAGGTACTAAAACAGCTTAAAGCTCTCCGTGAAACGCCATCAAGGCAAGTACAGGCAAGAGCGCGATTGCCGCGCGTCACGATGATTAGCACTGGCGGTACTATAGCGTCAAAAGTAGATTACGAGACCGGCGCTGTTACGCCCGCCCTTAAACCCTCGGAAATAGTTGAATGGATACCCGAACTCGAGAACGTATCCCTCATCTCTGCGAGGGAGGTAATGAGCATCTTCAGCGAAGACATGACGCCGGAGCACTGGAAGGTTATCGCGATGGAAGTATATAAGGAAATGAAAAACGGCGTGCACGGGGTTGTCGTGGCTCACGGAACGGACACTATGGCCTACACCGCTTCAGCGATCGCCTTCGCCGTACAGAACAAGCCCGTACCAGTAGTGTTTGTCGGCGCGCAACGGAGCAGCGATAGGCCTAGCACAGACGCGGCGTTAAACCTGATTGCAGCGTTCATGGTTGCGGCGAGGGCCCCATTTTCCGAGTCCGTCATCTCGATGCACGGGTCTGTCTCTGACCGCCTAAACCTAGTACATCGGGGAGTTAAGTGCAGGAAGATGCATACGAGCAGGCGTGATGCATTCCAGTCCATAAACGACACTCCACTAGCGGTAGTCGACGTTTCTAAGGGTGAGATCAGGGTTATCGGCAAGATATACGAGCACAGGGGTGAGAAAGACCCAGTATTGAGGGCAGAGTTCGATGGCAAAGTAGCCCTGATAAAGGCTTATCCCGGCATACAGCAAGAAGTGATAGACTTCGTGGTGGATAGGGGGTTCCACGGCATAGTAATCGAGGGCACCGGCCTGGGGCACGCACCTAATAGGCTAATGGACTCGATCAGGAGAGCGGTTGAAAGCGGCATCCCGGTCGTTATGACAAGCCAGTGCTTATTTGGACGCGTCAACATGAATGTCTACAGCACGGGGAGGAGGCTCCTCGAAATAGGAGTAATACCGGGTCATGACATGCTACCCGAGACAGCATACGTTAAGCTATCTTGGATTCTAGGCTCTATTAGCCGCGAGGTGGAAGATGTCAGAAAGTGGTTTACCGCAAACCTGGTTGGAGAAGTAAATGAAAGGCACACACTGAGCCTCTACCCGAGGTGGGCTTATGAGTAGGGCTAGTTACGCCGATCTGGGCCTAAAGGTCGGCCTCGAAATACACATACAGCTAAATACCGGGAAGAAACTGTTCTGTCCATGCCCCACGCACGCCTCCGATGAAAGTAGACAAACTACATTTCAGAGGTACCTCAGGCCGGCGAGGAGCGAAGTAGGCGAAGTAGACCCGGCAGCCCTCTTGGAGTGGAAACGAGGTAGGCTATACGTTTACACGGCCCCCGAAAACCAGGCTTGCCTCGTAGAGGCGGATGAAGAACCGCCTCATCCCATAAACGAGGAAGCACTAGTAGTTGCGCTTGCCGTCGCCAAAGCACTGAACATGAATATCGTTGACGAAGTGCACGTAATGAGGAAGATCGTGATTGACGGCAGTAACGTAAGCGGGTTTCAGAGAACAGCGTTGATCGCCATGGGGGGCTACATAGACGTCGAAGGCAGGAAAATAGGCATTCAAACGCTTTGTCTCGAAGAGGATGCAGCTAGAAAAGTCGAGGAAAGGGACGTTGAGGTTCACTACAGCCTAGACCGGTTAGGCATACCTTTAATAGAAATAGCGACCAAGCCGGACATAGATTCGCCGGAACTGGCATTAAAGGCCGCCCTAAAGATAGGGCAGCTGGTTAGACTAACGGGCAAGGCTAAGCGCGGTCTCGGCAGTATCAGGCAAGACCTGAATATTAGTGTGAGTGGTGGCGCAAAAGTGGAAATTAAAGGAATACAGCACCTCTACCTAATTCAGCGGGTTGTAGAGTACGAAGTCGAAAGGCAGATTAAGCTACTTGAAATACGCGACGAGCTACAGAGACGTGGTGTGAGCCGAAACGACATCAAGCCCGATATCATCGATGTAACGAAGGTATTTGAAGGCGCCCAGTCCAAGCTGATCAGAAGGGCGCTATTACAGCCCGAAGGAGCAGTGCTCGCGCTCAAGCTACCTGGTTTCAAGGGGCTACTAGGCAAGGAAATTCAACCGGGAAGGAGATTCGGTACGGAGCTGAGCGACTATGCCAAGGTGTGGAGCGGGGTTGGAGGAATTATTCACACGGATGAACTTCCAGGGTATGGAATAGGGATGGATGAGGTCGTAAAGCTGTACTCGGAGACAGGGGGCGACCCCGAGAGGGACGCTATTGTAATTGTCGCAGACGCGAGGAGTAGAGCCGAGAGAGCACTACTTTCAGTAGCTGAAAGGGCGTCTTACGCCCTTATAGGTGTGCCCGAGGAGACGCGGGCTGCTAATCCCGATGGGACAACTAGGTATATGAGGCCCCGTCCAGGAGCCGCCAGAATGTACCCCGAAACGGACATTCCACCCATTATAATAACCCAGGAACTACTCAAAAATGCGGAAGCCTACGTGCCGGAGCACCCGGACGTAAAGTACAAAAAGCTTCTCGAGGAGCACGGTCTAAGCCGGAGCTTAGCTATGGCACTTTTGAACGACCTTAGACTAGACCTCTACGAGCACCTCGTGAAGAACTATGGGAGCAGTGTGCCCTGCTCCGTTATAGCTTCAATATTCGTTAACATAATACCGGCACTTAGAAGAGAGGGCATTCCCGTAGATGACCTCGACGAGAGCATGATAGAAAACGTGGTGAAAGCATTAGCGGAAGGGATCATAGCTAAGGAGGCGTTGCCAGATATACTATCCTATCTCGCACGAACACCGGGTACGGACCTTGCAAAGGCCGTTGAGGCCCTGGGCATAAAGTACGTAAGTATGGAGGACTTAGACTTAAGCGTGACAAAGGTCATTGAGGCTAATAAGGAAAAGATCCTCGCGAGGAGGGATAAAGCTTTCTCGATAGTAATGAGCGAGGTGATGAAGACTGTTCGCGGCAAAGTAGACGGCAAGCTCGTTGCTGAAAGGGTAAAAGCTAAATTAAGGGAAATACTCAATATAGAAACATAGCGATGAGGAATACTCCCGACAATGAGTAGTGATTAGAAGGCATTTGGCCGAGCCCTGGTGGTAGGATAGTCACCTGGCAGGTTACCCGGCAACACAGCACTACATGGTATTGCAACTATTTAGGTTGCTTACCCCGGAACTTTACATGGATGTTGAACCTTGGCCGCTACTGAGTTGTGATGCGCGTCGTGGTAGCCGCTGAACCACGTTATTAACCACACTTCCAAATACCTTTATCGGGCTACGAGTGATCGTGATGACCGTAAATCGCAGTAGCGCCTGGAAGATCGCCGCTGCTCTGAACAGGGGAGGGAAAGTCACTGGGCTGTGTGAAGAGATGGATTGTATTAGCGTTCAAACAATGTACCGGTTAGTGCATAGACTACTCGTAAATGGAGTCTTAAGTAAGCACGTAGTCGTGCCATTGGAGGCCCTTCCCGTGAAGGTATCTACCGCGATTCTAGCTAGGCAGCAGAAGACGGCGAAACCCTGTCTTAAAAAACCACTACATCTAGTAGTACAGTACTACTCTTATGCGGGTAACCCGGTGGAGATTTACTATGCGTTAGAGGATTGCACCGTAATAGAGGATGGTGTTGACCCCTTTACTTGTAGGCTCGAGTTCTGCGAGCGCGTAGTTGAGACGGTCATTCCCGTAGAAGGGCGTGAAGACCACGTACTGGAGCTGGTCCCTTACTCATCGCCGCAGAGCATCTCCAACAGGAGGCTGGATGAGTTTGACGTTGCCATAGCCCTTGACATTTTTAGGCTAAGTAATCCGCCATTTAAGTATTCATGGAAAACAAAAGACCTCGTAGAGGTTGTCGAGAAGAGGCTGGGTATACGCAATGTTAGGTACCACTACTACGAACATTTACATAAGATGCTCCTACTACGCTACACTACAAGGAATGGCGGTAGTTTCCTGGTAATGCTGATCCACGCCCCAACGCCCCAAGAATTGAAACGAGTCTTAAATATTCTTATTGAAACAAAGTTCATCGAGGGTATTTGGCAGATCCACTATTTCAGCAAGGCGCCTCTCATAGCCCTCATATACGCCTGGGGACACGTAGACAAGTTCGTCGAACCGGAGTACGTACATGAAGGCGTAGACAATACTTCCTACACCACGTACCCTATTCTCGGTGTATACCATGGGATGCCGAAGGCTTGATCCCGCCCTGAGAAAGCTCCACGAAAAGGCCATAGAGCAGTGTAAAACTCACGGAGAGTATAGGACTCTCTTAGAGAATTCGCTTGAAGTGGTCAAAACACCACCTAGACCTGGATCCTACCATAAGCCGGGAGTCGTGGAAATTTCTGGGCGCGGAAAATACGTGTTCGTCGGGGATCTTCATGGAGACTACTACACGCTACTTTCAGCGCTGAACAGCTTGTGGAGCAGGTTAGAGGAGTACGTTGTGGTGTTTCTGGGGGATTACGTTGATAGGGGCTACATGCAGCTAGAAACCCTCTCACTATTACTTAACTTGAAGCAAGAGTACTGCGGGAACGTGGTCTTGCTGAGGGGCAATCATGAGCCATCCACATGGCTTACACCTTACCCCCACGACTACCCTCACCATTTAATAGCTAGATTCGGCGCCGGCGCTGAAGCCCTCTACGAGCTTTCTCTCGAGCTGTTCGAAAGTCTCCCTCTTGCACTAGTCCACAACAACGTGCTACTGGCCTTGCATGGAGGTCCTCCTCTAAGTGTACTGAGTAGCAAGGATTGGCGCGAAGCCTTCGAGATCGGGAAAAACACGATCTCTAGAAAATCCCTGGAAGAGATCTTGTGGAGCGACCCAGTTGACTCGAACATCTACTACACGCCCTCACCGCGAGGTGCAGGAGTACTTTACGGAGCGGCAGTGAGTAAAGGGGCACTCCAGCTCATAAACGGCAAACTCATTGTGAGGGGTCACGAGGCCGTTAACGGCTTTAAGGTATCACATGAAGGACTGGTCATTACTGTATTTACATCGCCACTAGTCTACGGCTTTGAGTGCGGGGGGGTAGCTACTTTTGAGCACTACGAGGAGGAATGCGTGGGACGCTTGACAAGATACTGCATCCACCCTAATACCGCTGAAGAACTTAACACTTTATAACTCCTCAACCGGATAAAAGCTCGTAGGGACAGGACATGAAGACGCAGTATCGACGTAAACTAATAGATAGCATTGAAAGCGTCATAGGAGATCTGGTGAGCGACATTATAGGTAAGTACTACGGAGAGCGCGTGGAAACGGACTACGACTACGAAAGAATACTCTACTCAATAGCGCGCCAAGTGAAACAGGAGGTCTTTGACAACAAAGCGGCATTCAATGACGTAATTGAATACTTGAGCAAGCTGAGAGCAAAGCGCAACCTTGCAAAGCTAGTGCTCAGTTACATGATAAGTAGGGCACTAGAGGAAGAGCCTGGATAGGTATAAAACTGATGATCAGGCCCTTAGTAATAAACAACTCGCCACGCACTTCAGGGGATAGTTATTCCTAAGAAGCGCAAACAGCGGACGAAACGAACTACTAAAAGCCCGGAAAGAGCTACGGGACTAGGCAAGCGTAAAGGGGCGAAACCGATAAAAGTAGAAGAGACTGAAAAGAAGCCGGAAAAAGAAACCTCCAAAGAAAAAACTCCTAAACGGGTCAAAAGAGCAAAGAGCCTCGACGTGGACAAGCTCGTTGAGGATGTCTTCGACTACGTTGACTCGACCTTCACGTTGACGAGTGAACTCTCTCTCAGCATCGAGAAGGCTCGTGAAATCGTGCGGGAAATCGTGGAGAGCGTTGTAGCGGGTTACAGTAGTAGGCCGAGCGCCGAGTCCGTGGTCAAGAAGATAAAGAAGAATGCAGGCGTGTTCTCAGAGCTCATCGCCTCCAAGCTACTTGAACTCGATAAGCTTACACCAAGTCAGCTGGAATTCGCGGTAACTCGTGGTGGGAAAACCGTTTTAAGCGAAGCCGAGAAGTTGTATAAACTTGCACTAAGATATGGGCGCGAAGACCTGATCGCCGCGTTAAGACATACTTGGAACACCAGCGGTCCTCGAGGCCTGCTAGAATGTTCAAGGTGCGGCTTCAACTCGATTACACCCGATAAAGTCTGCTTAATATGCGGTCACGCAGTAACGGACGATTATATCAGGGAGAGTCTCAGTTTCGAGGAGAAGTTCGAAGTTTACTTAAAAACAGCTAGCGTAGCGGAGCTAAACGAGGCCCTGCAGTTCGGGTACCTACTACTCGGCAAACGGGGGGTTTACAGCCCCCGATCCCGTAGAGCCCGCGTTGAAAACCCCGTCATATACGTTGTCTACTTGAAGCAGCACGAACTCTCGAGAATCCTCGAAGAGGTGCATTCACGAGAACTACTAATATAGGCGCTTCTGGGGTAACGGCCTTAGAACGCCGTTTTAATCCTCTTGAGAGTGTTTTCGTGGAAAAGCTCGTCTTGAATAATTCTTTCGAGTATGGTGTTCACCAGCTCTAAGGATTTGCCCTCTATACCGCACATTTTAGCGTTCTCCTTGATCAGCGGCAATAGTAGCAATTGATAGGTCTCCTCACCCACAGCTTTTTCAATCCACAACTGGTTTTCAACGAATGTTTTTAAATCCATGAATACGCCGCGTCGCAGGTGTTCTAAGGTACTTTGGAGCACTTTCCAAGGCTCACCTACGAGCTGACTACACTCCACCTCTTCGAATAGATTAAACGCCTTTCCCACGAGTTCTAAGAACTCGGCGTGTTTTTTACTGTCCAGGGCTATCGTGTACAGTAACACCTTGAGGTAGGCATGGAGGGGGGAGTCCTTACTTATTAGAGTCGAATACGTCGAAAGCATCTCATAAACTAGCACTTCGATTTTATAACTGCAGTACATGTTTCTACGAATTAATGTACACGGATCCATTTCGAAAGCCCACGAATATGTTACTGATTGTCCCTTATTTATGCTGTCTCGGTTTTACAGGACCATGCTCACGTACCGACGCGGTGAGCTGGTAGGGGGTAGGTCTTTAAACCTTTATGTTGATGTTATGCGCTTTAAAGACCTCTCTAATGCTTCTACGGACGACTTTTAAGTTCAGTTCAACGGTACTGAGGGCGCCTACCTGTTCAAATATCACCTCTCCCCGATAGTAAACTCTTAGAGTTGGTATGTCACTTACACTAGCTATATCCGGGTGCTCCTTGACGTTTACCCTACAGAACAGTATATCCTTATCGGCGTGTTTTGAAAACTCCTTCATGGACTCGTACATGACCATGCAATCTCTATTATTGGGTTCGTAGAACTCTATTAGTACCACTTCATTGCCTCTAACAGCTCTCACGAACTCCTCCTTGGACCGAATTTCATACATCACGTGGACCTCTCAGTACTTCCATACTACACTCTGGGCATAAGTGCTAAAAAGGTTACCTGTATTAAGCTTTCCACTAGCTGGTATTAACGTGCCTTAATCGGGGGTTCCTAAGCACCTGTCACGTAGATCATTTATATATTCATGTCAAGAAAATTTATATAGAACCCGTTTAGATAATCAATTTACCGGTCTTATAAGGGTGGGTTCCGTGGCACTCTACGGTATACCGGTCTTAATATTGAAGGAAGGAACGAAAAGAACGGTTGGCCGTGATGCTTTAAGGTCAAACATCGCTGCAGCCAAGGCGCTAGCGGAGGTATTAAAAACCAGTCTCGGCCCCCGCGGACTGGACAAAATGCTCGTGGACAGCTTCGGCGACGTAACGGTTACGAATGACGGCGCCACAATTGTTAAAGAGATGGAAGTGCAACATCCAGCTGCAAAGCTACTAGTAGAAGTCGCCAAGGCCCAAGACGCCGAAGTTGGTGATGGAACGACGAGCGCTGTCGTCTTAGCGGGTACGTTACTAGCAAAAGCGGAAGAGCTACTAGATCAGGATATCCATCCAAGCATAATCATAGAAGGCTATACCAAGGCACTAAAAGAGGCTCTTAGAATACTCCGCGAAATAGCCATCCCAGTAGACACTGAGAACAGGGACTCCCTTAGAAAAGTCGTAAAAACAGCTATTGCAAGCAAGTATATTGGAGGCGACATCATAGCTAACAGGCTAACCGAAATAGCTATAGATGCCGCATTAGCGGTCTCAGAGCCCAAGGCAGACGGCACGAAGGAGTTTAGAGTCGACGATGTAAAGATCGAGAAGAAGAAAGGAGGAAACGTGCTCGATACTCAACTGGTTTACGGGATTGTACTGGACAAGGAGGTGGTACACCCAGGCATGCCTAAGAGGGTTGAAAAAGCCAAGATCGCGCTACTCGATGCCCCCCTCGAGGTTGAAAAGCCCGAAATAACCGCTAAAATAAACATCACGAGCCCAGAAATGATCAAGGCATTCCTCGACGAGGAGGCGAAGATGCTCAAGGAAATGGTAGACAAGATCGCCGATGTCGGGGCAAACGTAGTGGTGTGCCAGAAGGGTATCGACGAGGTTGCACAACACTTCCTAGCCAAGAGGGGGATAATGGCGGTTAGAAGGGTTAAGAGAAGCGACCTGGAGAAGCTGGAAAGAGCCTCCGGTGGAAAAATAGTCAGTAGCATTAGAGACCTAAAACCAGATGACTTAGGATATGCCGAGCTCGTGGAGGAGAGAAAAGTCGGTAATGACAAAATGGTATTCATAGAAGGCTGTAAGAACCCGAAAGCCGTTACCATACTAGTACGCGGAGCGAGCGACATGGTGTTAGACGAGATTGAGAGGAGCTTAAAAGACGCCCTGAACGTCTTGAGGAACGTTATGCGTGTACCCTACATTGTAGCGGGTGGAGGCGCGGTTGAACTCGAAGTCGCAATGAAGCTAAGAGAATACGCAGCCAAGATCGGCGGCAAGGAGCAACTCGCTATCGAGGCATTCGCAACGGCACTCGAGGAAATACCGATGATACTCGCCGCATCCTGCGGTAAGGACCCGCTAGAGGTGTTAATGGAGTTGAGGAAGCTCCACGCTGAAGGGAAGAAAGACTCCGGTATAGACGTCGTGTCAGCCGAGATCGTCAATGACATGGCAACGAGGAACGTGATAGAGCCTCTACTGGTCAAAGAAGCGATGATCAAGACCGCGGCGGAGGCGGCGCTCGCGGTCCTAAAAATAGACGACATTATCGCGGCTAGCCCGATGAAGAAAGAGAAGGAAAAGGAGAAGAAAGAGGAGGAAAAGGAGTTACCTAAGCCCGAGTTTTAAGGCCGAGTAGTGTCTGCAACGGACTGAACGGATTTTTATTTTTAACCCAACAATTCTATTATTCTGTCCTCGGCTACCTAGGCGCTACGCTATGACCGAGGCTTTGCTCGACATATATAGGAGGGCTGTAAGTCAACGGCTATCCAGGTTTGAACTAGCTCGGGTAATTGGTGCTAGAGCGTTACAGCTATCTATGGGCGCTCCCCCACTAATAGACGTGTCAAACATAGAAGTAAGAGACCCTGTTTACATCGCGACGTTAGAATTAATTAACGGGTTACTTCCAATGTCTATCTTAAGGCCCAGGGAAACAGGTGAATACGAACTTGTACCAGTCAGCAAACTCGTTACACCAGAAGTTAAAAGATATCTTAGCTCTATTCTCGAAAGCTGGAATATCAGTCGTAGAGTTTAGGGATTACCGTAACTTCGTCGACCTCGTCGTAGATAAGCCCCTCTCTTCGCAGCTATTTAAAGAGCTCTACAACGACCTCTTAAACGGCTACAATGTACTAATGTTCCAGTTAAGGTCAGACGAGCTACCCGTTATAAGGCTAGTACCTTACTTAAAGCAGAAGTCACGCCTCTACAACTACAGGTGGATCCTCACAATAACGAGCATTATAACGGTATTCTTAACGGGTCTCGGGCTTTCTCAAGGTTTTCACAGCGAGGAAATAGGTAAAGCCATAGGCGCGAATACGGGCATTACCGCGATCATAATAGACGCTGTTCTATACTCTACAGCATTCCTAGTTACGCTAGTTTCCCACGAATTCGGTCACCTGATTACTAGTAGAAAAAGCGGTATCGAGGCCGAGGGCCCTATACTCTTACCAGCCCCACCCATACAGCTAGGCTTTATAGGTACCCTCGGCGCCGTAATATTCACTAAGACCCCACCACCTACTAGAAAGGACTTAGCAAAGCTCGGTATACTAGGTCCTTTGATGGGCATAGTTGTCGCTACGTTATTTGGAGTAATAGGGCTCTACCTATCACCACTAATACCACTCGAGCTTGCGCAACAGCTGATTGAAGCAGGGAAGATCGCGCCTGTCGGTGTAACGAGTCTCGGGATCTACTTACTGAGATTCCTCAGCCTAGAAAGCGGTGTAATCATAATCCACCCCATCTTATTCGTAGCATACTTTGTATACCTGGTTACCTTCCTTAACTTATTGCCAATAGGTCAATTGGATGGAGGGCACGTCGTGAGAAGTGTTCTCAGCGCTAAAGCATTTCGCACCATCAGCACGCTCGTACCACCGGTCCTGGTACTAGTAGGCTCAATACTGCACCTCTCGGGCGCAAACGGGCTGTATTTCATTAGCATTGGTTTCTTGTCACTAATCCTCTACTTCTTCATAGGCAAGCATGGACATCCCGGCGTAGCAAATCAGTACGATGACTCGAAATGCATTACATGCCTGTTGATCTACGTTATACTCCTAGCACTTACACTGCCCATCCCGCTTTCCTAAGCTAAAGCGCTGGATAATGGGATTTTTATACGGGGTTCACGTAGTGGTAGCCTTGATCGGGGAGCGCCCAGCGCGCCCATCCACGGTACCGTTCGAGGACGGTGAAGGGGGGGCTTATACCAGTATATGGGAATTGGAGGGAAAGGTACTGGTTATAGCGGAGAAACCCAAAGCGGCTAGAAAAATCGCAGAAGCGCTATCAGAGAAGTACGTCGTACGTAAGCACGGTAACGTACTTTACTACGAGATAAGGGAAGGAGATCACTACATAGTAGTAGCCAGTGCTGCAGGCCACCTTTACGAGCTACACACAGATGTTCCCGGTTACCCCGTTTTCGACTATTCATGGGTACCAGCGCATATAGTAAATGAGGAAAAGAAGCACGTGAAGAGCTACTTGGACCTACTCAGCACGTTGTTTAGGACGTGTCAGTATTACGTTAATGCGTGCGACTACGACGTGGAAGGAAGCGTCATCGGGTACTTGCTAATAAAGCTTCACGGGGATGAGAAAAGGGCTCTTAGGGCCAGGTTTTCAAGCCTCACAATACCCGAGTTGAAGAGCTCTTTTACCAAGCTAACACGGCTGGATTACGAAATGATCGAGGCAGGGCTTTGCAGGCATGAATTAGATTGGATTTGGGGAATCAACATAAGTAGAGCCCTCATGAAGGCCCTTTACACGTGTACGGGGAGAAAGGTGATTTTGAGTGCTGGACGTGTACAGACGCCAACACTCAAATACGTGGTTGACCACGAAATTAAGAAAAAGCTGTTCATACCCCTACCACAATACTCCATAACAGTTACCCTGAAGAAGGGCTCAACGACGATCCTGGCTGAGTTCTCCTCGAACCCCGTTCTTAGAGAAGTCGATGCTAAGTCCTTGAAGAGCAGGATCGAGTCCTCCGGGTACCTGGTTGTGAAACAGTGTAGCGTGAGCAGTCAGAAGCACGGCCCACCCCCACCATTCAATCTAAGCGACCTGCAAGAAGAAGCGGCTAGAATATACGGTTTCAGCCCTATGAAGACGCAAGAAATAGCTGAACAGCTGTATTTAGACGCGCTAATTAGCTATCCGCGTACTAATAGCCAGAAACTTCCCCCGACCATTAACTACAAGGAGATCATGGACAAGCTCGCCAGGCTCGAAAAATACCGCGAACTCGTCCTCAGGCTACTCGCGGAAACGAAGAACGTGTTGAAGCCCGTTGAAGGCGAGAAGGAAGACCCGGCTCACCCGGCAATACACCCAACAGGCGTAACACCACGAGAGCTTACGAGAGAGCAGGCAGCAATATACGACCTTATTGTCAGGAGGTTTCTGGCCGCGTTCGCACAGCACGCGGTAATCTCGCGCGTAAAGGTAACGTTCACGACGCTTGACGGGCTTCACGATTTCAGTGCAACGGGCCTCAACGTAGAATACCCCGGCTGGATGGTGTACTACCCGTTCCACAAGCCTTCAACGAGAACCATCCCAGCGCTTAAGCAAGGCGAGAAGCTTGAAGTAGTGAAGGTGACGTTAAGGGAAACCTACACTAAGCCTCCTCCCAGATTAAAAAAGATCGACATTTTGAGGTGGATGGAGGACGTAGGTGTCGGAACGGAGTCTACGAGGGCTATTATCATCGAGAAGCTCTTCGAGCGCGGCTACTTGAAGAATGCGAAGACCGGCATAGAGGTCTCCGACCTCGGAATTGGGGTCATTGAGGTCATTGAACGGTTTTTCCCGGACCTTGTAAGCGTGGAGCTGACGAGAACGTTCGAGGTATTGATGAACGACATCATGAAAGGTCTTAGGCGAAGGGAACACGTCATAATGGAGGCAAAGAGGGTTCTAGTGGACCTGTTAACAAGGTTCAACTCTTACATAAATGACGCCGGCTTACTCCTCGCGAAGAAGCTGTCGCTGGTTGATAATTACGCGAAGTGCATCATTCCAGGTTGCAGGGGGGATGCTTACAAGGATAAACTGTGTAAAGTCCACTACGCGGCTTACGAGGCCCTAATACAAGGATATAGCGAATGGAGGTCTAGGAAGAGCATTTCATTTGATAACTACGTATCTAAGCTCGCGGAAATGAGCTCTACGGGAAAGTACGTAAAGGACGTGATCAAGTACTACATGCCGCGAGCTGGCAGTAAAGTAGGTGCTAATGCCTAAATATCAGCGTGATGTAACCCATGTACGGTATCTTGTACACGGAGTTGCCCACGGAAGCGACCTTGCCGACTACCTTGCTATGAGGTACGCCAACGGGGTAGTACACGTCTCTGAATAGGTTGTTATCACCCTTTGTGACGTAGTATGGTGTACTGTCCACCTCTACCACCTCGATGACTCTGTGAATGACTAGCATAGCGTTATCTGGTGTCCAAAAAACAATGACATCGCCTTCTTTGATTTCGCGGGGATTCGATCTTACTATGAAAACCACATCCCCTTCCCTAAGCAGCGGGAACATGCTATTACCCTTAACAACGGCTACCGGCACGTCGGCTAAGTACACTTTCACCGCAACAACGATGGCTACTATGATAAGAACGAGTACCAACGTGGTGGCCAATCTTCTACCGTTTCTATGCACCATGGAGCGCGAAGACACCTTCCACCTACTCTTCCCTCAAGATCTCGTCGAGGTCTAGTACGATCTCCTTTGGAGGCCTCTCCTCCTCGACTACCTCCTTCCTGCCTTCTATCTCTACTCCACCACCAACTTTGAGCTTACTGATCGTGGCCTTCCAACTATGACCGCATTCACGGCACTTCAGTACTCCCATAACGGTAATCGTTATCCGTCCAGCTCTATCGGGTAATGGCGATACCAAGTTCCATGTCTTAACGACTTCGGAGTTTGCGGATCCGCACCTCGGACATCTCTTCGCGTTCAAAGAGTGCTCACCACAACCTCGTATGCCGTACAAAGTATTAAAGGTAGTGGTATTAAAACGAGCTTTATAGGGCTTCGCCTCGTCACCGCGAAAAGCAGTAGTTGAGCGGTAGATAGCGTTAACGCGCACGTAGCTAGTAGTGAAGTCCTTACTACGGTGAAGTATACGGCGGGAATGGCGTAAAGGGCTGTAGGAAAAATTACATATATTAGTGTATTTTTAAGCTTGTCGTAAAACACAAGGCTTACGAGAACCCATACCACATACGACATCACTATATTAGCCGTAATCAGGCTGTAATATATCACAGTACAATCCCGGCGTGGTCGTGGTGTCTGTACCCGATATATTTTGGGAATCCCTTATAATCAGGGATGTCAGCGGGCGAATGGTGTTAGATAGCCGCGGAAACCCCACTGTGCAGGTCCGCGTGGTTACGGAAGGTTATGGAGTAGGGGTGGCGAACGCTCCCAGTGGGGCATCTACAGGTAAACACGAAGCAATAGAACTGAGAGACGGGGGTAAGGAGTATGGAGGTAAGGGCGTTAAGCGGGCAGTTGAGAACGTAAACAAGATCATCGCTCCGGCGCTCGTAGGTATGAACGCTGCGAAGCAGCGCGAAGTCGATCAAAAGATGATCGAGATCGACGGCACGGAGAATAAAGGCAGGCTCGGAGCCAATGCCATAGTAGCTACAAGTCTAGCGGTGGCGAAGGCGGCCGCTTCGACTCTTGGAATTCCTTTCTACATGTACTTAGGAGGTAAAAGCGCAGACACGCTACCGGTACCCATGCTGAACGTTATTAACGGGGGCGTTCACGCGGGGAATAGACTCGACTTTCAAGAGTTCATGATCGTGCCAGCCGGGTTCAACGACTTTATAGACGCCCTGAAGTCTTCTGTCGAAATATACCATGCCTTAAAGACCATCTTAAAAGAAAAGTATGGTCCGTTGGCCGTGAATGTGGGCGATGAAGGTGGGTATGCGCCACCACTAGAAAAGACCCGCGACGCGCTCGATCTACTAGTTGAGGCGATCGAGAAGGCGGGTTATGAGCCCGGTAAGCAGGTTGCACTAGCACTGGATGTTGCGAGCTCGAGGCTCTACAAGGAGGATAAGGGAGTGTACGTTCTGGCCGGTGAAGGTAGGGAGCTCACTAGGGACGAGATGATCCTGTTTTACGAGGAGCTCATAAGGGACTACCCAATCGTCAGCATCGAGGACCCACTACACGAAGACGACTTTGAAGGATACAGCAAAATAACGCAGATCATCGGGTCCAAGGTGCTGATAGTCGGAGATGACCTTTTCACCACAAATCCTCAAAGGTTAAAGAAGGGTATAGAGGTGGGTGCGGCCAGCGCAATACTAGTTAAAGTGAACCAGGTAGGAACGCTAACCGAGACCATAGACGTGGTTAAGTTAGCTCAAGAGAATAATTATAAAACCATCATAAGCCATAGAAGCGGCGAGACCGAGGACACTTCCATAGCCGATATAGCTGTAGGTCTTAACGCCAAGCTAATTAAGACCGGTGCCCCTGCACGCAGTGAAAGAACAGCCAAGTACAACAGGCTACTCGAAATATACGAGGAGCTCGAAAGACCGCGATATCCAGGCTTTGCGGTTTTCCCAAGAAAACACTGAGATGCGTTTTCACGCTCTTTACACGCTATTTTCTGCCCTCTACGCATAGTTGAGGCGGGATTGGCCTCCGCGACTACGGCACAAACAATCCCACAACTATCAATATCACTGCGAGTACTAAGACGAACTTTATGAACTGCCCTATCGTCAAGTTCGGTAGAATTTTAACTAGGTGTATTAGTAGCTTTATCACGACCGCGAACAGCAGTACTGCCAGTAGAGCTATGCCCAGCATGAACAGCCAGAAACCAATACCGCTAACCTTTGACAGCAGTGCACCGAGTTGACTCACAAAATCCGATATTCTGCTCAATGTCATCTCATTCACCATGACCTCACCTGTTCTAACCTAGCTAATTAACCGGTTTTAAGGGGTTAGACCATAAGAGTAAACGTTGAGCAGGTGATGATGGTTAAAAGCGCGGAGCCCTTAGAAGGGCTATGGCAGGCACCAGGCTACTGATT
This sequence comes from Desulfurococcaceae archaeon, assembly GCA_038845865.1. Taxonomy (NCBI): domain Archaea; kingdom Thermoproteati; phylum Thermoproteota; class Thermoprotei; order Desulfurococcales; family Desulfurococcaceae; species Desulfurococcaceae archaeon. The sequence goes on along the minus strand of JAWBQJ010000001.1, from coordinate 541,615 downwards.
CCTCTGGTTTTTAAACAATTTTCTAAGCATTCTCTGAGTGGTGTGCATGATGTGCGGTACGATAGAAACTGTGGCAGAGTGCCTCGGCAAGCCGGTGGTAGATCCGTATGGTCGAAGAATAGGCTTTGTGGCGAGTTTCTACAGTGACGTGGACGGCAAGGTCAAGTCCTTGGAGGTTAACGCGAGCGATGAGGAGTTCAAGGAAGTACCCATCGAGAGGTTTAACGTAACCCCGGAGGGTATAGTCCTAGTACCCGAATACGAGTACAACGCCATCGCAGTAGAGAATAGGCTAAAACTCGTGAAGAGCAGGCTCGCATCGCTAGAGGAACTTTACAGTAGGAAGGACGTGCCCATGCATGTATACGAAAACTTCAAGAAGAAGCTCGAAGACGAGCTCGCAAACATTAAAGCCCGCGCCAAGGAAGTAAAGGACGCCCTGAGAGCTAGGCTCCATGAAGTAGAAGAGCAGATCGCAGAAATAGAGAAAGCGATAACGTCACTGAAGACGAGCTACATAGCCGGCGAAATACCGGAAAGGCCGTACTTGACAGCACTAGACATAATGAAAAAGAGCCTCGAGGTATTCCTCAAGGAGAAGGATAGTATAAGGAAGCACATCGATAAGATCGAGTCTTTAGAGGCGCTACCGATATCTCCCGCTATCAGCATCCAGCAAATTAAAGAAGAGGTCGGAGAACAAAAACAACCCGTTAACGTAGTAGTTGTAGAGTGAGAAATCTAAATTTTGCCCTGCATTACTGCCTTATTTTTGCTCCTTTACGTTGCTCTGAGGCGTCTAAGCCAGTACTACCTCCTTGAACCCTCAGTCCAGGATTTAACTCTGTTCATAGCGGCATGGATACGGGTTCGTGGAAGGCCCCGTCTACCCGGACTCGAAGGCCGCTAATTAAGCGGTTCGTTGAACTTTACACCTCGGGCTTCGTTATTGGGATGTTTTGCAGTATGAAGTAAGGCGTTCTCGTTGGCGTTCTAACCTCCCACCACCATATATCGTATCTATTTCTACTGGCACCTACAATGCTACTCAAGAACCTGGGGAAGCTTGTAGCCATTCTAACTCTTCCCACGTACCCAGTAACCTCGCCATTCTTTACCATCAGAGTTGCATCCCTTGAAACTGTTGAGAACAACCCTTCATAGTAGTTTTGAAGCCTCGTGTACCAGTTGTTAGTTATCACCACTCCTTCCCGTACTTCGGAGAACAGTTCTTCTTCCTTGATTTCGCCGCCAGAGACCTCGAGGTTCCACGCTACTGGACGGATCCAGCCAGCGTTACCGGTGGATCTGTCACCCATTTTCAGGGCCGTCCCACTATTATGTAGTAGTGTCTTGACAGTCCCGTTTTCTATGATTGGTTTATTAAACGTCTTCAAACCCTCGTCATCAAAACCCCGTGCATGGGGTAGAGTTGGGTCTCGGGGTTTATCGAGGAGTGTGAAATCATCAGACGCGATCTTCTCTCCTACTTTGTACTTAGCGAACACCGAGAACCCCGCCATTACGGACAGCGCTGACGCCATCATGGCGATGTAGTTTAACAGGTTTCCAGCAACCAGCGGGGAGATAACCACATTATACGTACCAGGTGAAATGTCACCCCTATTGCTCGTGATCGTCGCGTACAGTCCGGCCTTCCTTCCCACCGCTCTTATATCGTTAAGAGATAGCCTCGTTGAGCCGTGCGCCCAGTGACCACTAAATTCTCCTTTAAACGCCCTAATGTACGCTTCGATGCTTGTGGTTTTCTCCGTACACTGGAAGCCCTTACTGGTCAGAAGCACCCTGCTGGTTTTAGCCAGCGTTAGGGTACCTGCAACTCTCTCAGCACCGTTAGATAGGGCCTCATCTACCATTGCTTCCACTGGTTTACTCGGGTCCTTCATGAGGGCCTCCACGTTAACATCATAAGCGTCTTCGAGGGGGTCGCATTCACCCGGTTCCGGTAGAGGGGCGTAGAGCTCAGCCTCTTCGATCCTATCGGCCAGCTTCACTATTTCTTCGGCACTTTTCACGACGTACAGTGGATCCCTCGCACTCAAGTATACAGTCCACAGTCTCCGCGACTTGGCCAACCTCAAGTTTATCTCTGTCTCGGTCCACGTCTGGACAACCGAGAGCTCCGTGTTCCAGAGCTTAACCATCGTCTTCTCGTTTTCAACGACCACTACTGCTACTTCGTCGTATAGCTTAGACAGCGCTTTGAGCAGCGCGTTGCTTAGCTCTACCGCGCTCACGGTATCACCCCTACTCTCATCTTTTCTAACTTAACGTTAGGGCCACCGAACCATACAGGGACCCCCTGAGAGGGCTCGCCCTTACCGCACGTTCCTGGATATAGCTTTAAGTCGTCGTCGACACCTACTATGTTACTGTAAAACCACCCGGTAGTGAATTCCAGTACGGGGTTCTTAACGGGCTCTGCAATTTCACCCTTCTTTATGAGATATGCTTCTAACCCTACATACCTTTGATTCCACCTGGCATCGTCTATGTTCCACTCCATGTAAGACTTCACGTACACTCCTAACTCTATATCTTCTATTAGCTCTTCAAATTTCATCGTGCCGGGTGCGAGGTAGGTGTTGCTCATTCTTATGATCGGCTCTGATGCGTAGGTCATGGCCCTTGCCGCGCCATTGCTCTGCGTCTTGAATATCTTCGCGGTATGTCTGTTGTGTAAGGGCTCGTAAATAACCCCTTCCTTGTACAGGTAACGGGGCCTCGCACGCACGCACTCATCGTCGTAAAGGTAGAACCCATAACTACCAGGTATGGTCGGGTCCTCTATTACCGTTGCATGCTGGTTGCCCACTCTGAAGCTACCAATCATGTCTGGTTTGACGTAGGACTCGCCTGCTTGCGCTGCTTCCCGTCCGAGGATCCTATCGGCCTCCATGGGGTGGCCGGCGGATTCGTGCACTATTAACCCAACCACTTCGGGGCCTAAAACGACGTTTACCTTCTCGTGAGGGGGTTCAATGCCGTGAACTAGGGCCCTTTCAAGCGCCTTCAACTCTTCGGACACCGTTTCGACGGGCCTCCATTCCTCTACCAGTTCTGCCCCACCCGACGCGCCGAACTCCTTAAACCGCTGGAGCACCCTACCCTGGTGTAGGAGAGTGCTTCCGACAGATATGTATAGCCTTGGTATCCTGGACTCTACGAACCCTCCTTCAGAGGTTATTATCAGCTTTTCCTGGACACGCACTCGGAGAACGGTGATCATCGATGCTAGCTTGGCCTCTCTTAGGGCTTCCTGTGCTGACTTGTAAATTTCACTTATGAGTTTGATTGCAACTTCTGGAGATAGTTCTTGGAGAGGGGTTTTCTCGACTGCTACGTACCTCGCCTTACCCGGTCTCTCCTCCGAGAACTCTATCGGGGTTTTCCTGAGCCTGCTCAGAGTTCTAGCCCTAGAAACGGCTTTTTCAAGCGCCTCTAAGAGGCTTTCAAAGCCCATATTATTGGTTGAGGCGAAACCGAGCGAGCCATTAATTAGCGCCCTTATACCAACGCCACGGTCCCTGTTAAATGACACACCTATGACTTTGCCGTTCCTGAGAGTGATGTCATAACCGTAGTCGTCTTGAAACCTCACCTCCACGTAGCTCGCGCCCAGGTCCCTGCCCTGATCAGCAATTCTGATTAAGAGGGATTCATCAAAAACCAATCAATCACCCTATTAAGGCATACACCGTGAAGTTAAAAAGCTTGAGTCGCGACCCCCTTACGAGCCCTGCTAGCGGCCAGCCGGTTCCACGGCACTACTACAAACCGGGTTCAGCGTCGTGGGGATTACGTGATCGGGAGTTGCGCGGTGACCGATTGGTGGTACCTAGTAGCCAACCCTGAACGACCCAAAAGCCCTGCCCGCTCCAATACCCGGGTTCGCAGCACCAATCAACATCAATATAAGCTCGAGGTTTAAAGAATAGTCTCGGTGAATACTGTGTCTGTAAATGGGCTCTCTAAGTTCTTCCAGCCGGAGAGCATAGTAGTGGTCGGTGCAACCCCCAAGGAAGGAAAAGTCGGGAGGGCCATACTAGAGAATTTCATTGCCAGGTTCAAGGGACGAATATACCCGGTGAACCCCCATTACGACGAGGTATTGGGGTTGAAGTGCTATAGGAGTATAAAAGACCTTCCCGAAATACCTGACCTAGCAGTAATTGCAATACCGGCCCCCCTCGTATCAGCTGCCATTAAAGAGCTTGGCGAAAAGGGGTGTAAGGCAGCGATAGTAATTAGTGGGGGCTTTAGGGAGACCGGCACGCCAGAAGGGGCCGCGCTAGAGGACGAGTTGGTAAGGGTCGCTAGAGATTACGGTGTGAGAATCATTGGGCCGAACTGCATTGGCATATTCGATAATTGGAGCGGCGTGGATACCTTTTTCGTTAGTAAAATGAAAAGACCTCCACGAGGCCACGTAGCGTTTATAAGCCAGAGCGGCGCTTTTGCATCAGCACTAATGGACTGGATGGCCTACCACGGAATTGGCGTTTCAAGGGCAATCAGCTACGGTAACAAAGTTGACGTAGACGATGTAGAGCTTCTCGAGTTCCTAGGCGAGGACGACAAGACTAAGGTCATCTTAATGTACATTGAGGGATTCAAGGAGGGGCGCGGTAAACTCTTCATGGAGGCCGCTAGGAGGGTGTCCATGAAAAAACCAATTGTAGTGTACAAAGCGGGTAGAACGGCCCGGGGCAGTAAGGCCGCGGCAAGCCACACCGCTGCCATGGCGGGCGACTATGCCGTTTACAGGGCTGCGTTTAAACAAGCAGGCGTTCTTGAGGCGGAAAGCTTTGACGAGATGATGGACATCGTTAGAATACTCCTTGACCAGCCACTAATGAAGGGTAATAGGGTTTACATATTGACGGATGCCGGTGGTGTAGGGGTGATGTTAACGGATGCTCTCGCAAGTGCGGGATTCGAGTTACCCCTTACCCCCCCAGACTTGAGAGAGCAGTTGCAGAGGATACTGCCACCTCACTGCATCGTAGAGAACCCAATAGATTTAACAGGCGATACTGATGACGAGAGGTATATTAAAGTACTTGAACTCCTATCCCAGCGTAGTGATGTTGACGCGATAGTGGTTGTTGCGTTACCCCAGGTACCCGGAATAAAAGGCACTTTTGTAGACTACGTGATAAAACTGAAAAAAGAGTACAATAAGCCCATAGTAGCCCTTACCATTGGTAGCGATGTTGCCATTGAAACCGCAAGAAGACTGCAAGAAGGAGGCGTTACGGTATTTGAATCGCCGGAGAGGCTTGCAAAGGCCTTAAAAGCTCTTAGAACCTATAGCTTATTTATAAGTAAGGGCTTGGTGCCCGCCAAATGAGCCCCAAGGACATAATTAGACAAGCGCTAGAAGAGAATCGAATTAAGTTACTGGAGCACGAGGCGTTCGAGCTGGCAAGGTATTATGGAATCCCCACACCAAAAGCCGTCCTTGTAAAGTCTCCCGAAGAAGCCCATGAAACAGCAGACAGCATAGGATACCCGATAGCGCTGAAGATAGTTTCCCCGGACATAACGCACAAAAGTGATGTAGGCGGTGTGAAGCTCGGTTTAATGAACCGTGAAGAAGCTGCTAAGTCCGTCGCTGAAATGCTCAAGACGGTTTCCACTAAAGTCCCCCAGGCTCGGATAGTGGGTGTAGTAATGTACAAGATGGCCCCGGCAGGACTTGAGGTCATAGTCGGAGGCATAAGGGACAGCGTATTCGGTGCAGCGGTGATGTTCGGACTCGGCGGAATATTCGTAGAAGTGCTGAAAGACGTTTCATTCAGGATATCCCCAGTATCGTACGGTGAAGCGCTCGAAATGATCGAGGAAATAAAGTCCGCCAGAATACTCGGTGGTTACCGCGGACAACCACCCGTTGATAAACAGGCGTTAGCTGACATAATAGTAAAAACGTCTAACCTCTTACTAGATAATGAAGAGATAGAGTCGGTTGACTTAAACCCGGTAATAGTCTATCCACAAGGTGCAGTAGCCGTCGACGTGAGAGTTATATTGAAGAAGGGTTAACTAATGGCCAGTACCACGGACGTTAACGAACTTACACAGATAGCCGAGAAGGTCTCACGTGAACTATTCGAAGTACGCGAATCACTTAAATTGCTCAAAGAGAAGCGCGAGTCCCTGCAATCCGAGATCGGTAGGTTACGCGAGGAGAAAGCGAGGCTCTTACAGGAGATCCGATCCATAAAAAACCAGATACGGGCACTAAGAGAGGAACGCAAGAAACTAATTGAAGAATACAAGAAGGTCGTTGAAAACCGCAGGGAGGAGGTCCTCCAAGCCAAGGTACTCAGAGACATGATAAATAGCAAACAAGCGGAGTCGCGAGAACTCTCAAAGGAAGTAAGGTTACCGATTAGCTCCTTGAAGCAAAAAATCGAAGAAATAGAGTGGACCATTCAGACGAACGTGTTAACGCTAGAAGAGGAGAATGAGCTAGTTAGAAAACTGAAAGCGTACAACTCTCTTTTAAACAAGGCTATTGTAGCTAAAAAGAGTAAAGAGGAAGCACTTGAACTAAGAGCACTCTATTTGTCAACACGGGCTAAAATAAAAGAACTGTCGGAAGTGATCAGCAAGCTCGGAAATACCATAAATGAAAAAAGCAACGCGGTGAACAACCTTAAAGCCCAGCTAAGTAACGTCTTATCGAGCTACATGAAAACAAAGAAGGCACTTGAAGACAGGAAAAGGGAACTAGAGGCCTGCATCAACGAGATGGCCTTGTTGACATCGAGGCTCAACGCGCTCAGAGAGAAATACCAGGAAATACTTAGAGACATCGAGAAGGCGAAATCCCTAGAAATGCTGAGTGCGAAGAAAGCCAAAGTAAAGCACGACGTTGAAAGGAGAGCCAAGAAGAGGCTTACGATCGAGGAACTTAAGATAATGTACGGGGGGCTGGAAGATCTCGAGGAGCACTAACGTCCAAACCTCCTTTCCCTCCTCTGGTAGCTTCTTATCGCCCTCCAAAAGTCTATTTTTCTGAAATCCGGCCAGTATGCGTCGCAAAAGTACAGCTCGCTATAGGCTGAATGCCATAGCAAGAAGTTGCTTATTCTCTCTTCGCCGCTGGTCCTAATGATCAGGTCCAGGTCGGGGATCGCGCCCGTCTGCAGGTACTTCGCGAAAGTCTCTTCATGGATGTCCTCGGCCTTTAGCAGTCCACGCTCAACATCCATCGCAATGGCCTTGACAGCGTCAACGATTTCTTGTCGCCCTCCGTAGCACAGCGCTATTGTGAGTACGTAGTTGCCGTAGTTAGCGGTTCTCTCCGTAACAGCTTCTGCCAGCTCTTTGATATCTTCCGGAACGTGGCTTAGCCTTCCCACCACCAGTATCTTTACCATGTTTTTGTGTATTTCGGGCATTGAAAGAACCTCTTTCAACCCGCGTCTTACAATGTTAAATAGGTTTTCCCTTTCCTCGAGGTCTCTATGTACGCAGTTTTCTGCACTCATAGCAAAGACCGTCACGAAGGGTATCTTCAACTCCCATATCCACCTGAGCACCTCTTTCACCTTTTCGTAGCCAAAGCCGTGCCCCTCCCAGGGATTAAGCCCCCGTTCCCATGCCCACCTTCTATTCCCATCAGGTATTATACCAATGTGTCTAGGAAACGGGCCATTCTTTATTTGTAATCGTAAATAACTTTCGTAGATCCTGTACACCGGGCTAAGGAGCCTGGGTAAGAGCTTTAAAAACAGCGACTCTCCACGTTTTCCCAACTTCATTTACACCACATAACTTAGTCTTCCGGGTCGTTGGTTAATATTTTAAAGGCTTAAAATTAATTGTTTTTAGCACTGGTGCAAGACGATGTCGTTCTATCAGGGTAATGACTTGAGAAAACCCACAGGCGGGCTTAAAGGAAGACACCGGAAGAGGAGAAAGTATGAACTCGGATCCCCGCCTACGAGGACCGTGCTAGCGAACGAGGAGGAAAGGAAAGTTGAAAGAGCATTTGGTGGAAACGTGAAAACTAAGTTGAAAAAAGCCCTCTACATTAATGTAGCACTGAGCGATGGGACGGTTAAACGCGTGAAGGTGTTGGACGTTGTTGAGACCCCCGAAAACCCTCAAAATGCCAGGTCTAAAGTAATATCAAAGGGATCGGTTGTAAAGACCGAGTTGGGACTCGTGAAGGTAACGTCAAGGCCTGGTCAAGACGGTACCTTGAACGGTGTTTTACTGCAAAAAACATGATCCCCCAGTTCGGGGTTTTAATTGAGCCGTGACCTCCGCTTCAACCGGATAGTTGTCTACCCTGCGTATTTTGACGCGAACTTAACCAGGAAAGAAGGTAGGCGAGTGCCTTTACACCTCGCCGTACCCAGCCCCTCATTAGAACATATTTTTAGCACGTGCAAAACTCTAGGGCTTAACCCTGAATTAGAGCCCGATAAAACATATCCACGGTGCATTAACGCGAAGGGAAGAATAATCATTGATAAACGCGGTAGCAAGTTAAAGACACTATATCTAGTGGCGAACGAGCTTAGAAGAACGTACAGGAGAGGCCCGTGAAGGCCCCCTCTTTTAGTTCTCGTCCTAAACGACAAGCCTTTCGGCTGTAAAGATTACATTGTACTGTATTATTTACCGTACTGACGGCGAGCTCATTTATATGTACAGGTTAACCTCTGCATGAAGGTGATTACGGTTGGGCATTACGAGATCATGGATGCCGCTAATTAAAGAGCAGTATAACTTGTAACTAGTTACATTTGCGAGAGCATCCGCGGAACCTTTTAAATGCGTAACCTGGTAATACCTAGATTGACATCCAGGTGTTTCTCCGTGAAGCTACTGGGGATCACTGAAAACTGGACTAAGAACGGACACCTGATCGTAAGACCCTATGTGAAAGACGTATTGAAGTACGTTGGCGCGATAGTCTATGACAGCTCCGGCCGCCGCGTAGGGGTAGTAACCGACGTTATTGGACGCGTAGATAATCCCCGGATCGTAGCTAAGCTTGACTGTAGGGATCTCGGAGAACTCCTCCTTTCCCGCAAAGAAAGACTTTACGCGCTGTTACCGCGAGAAAGAAGAGGTAGGGGCGGGAGACCATGATAAGGTGTCATGTTTGCAAGAACACCAGCATACTGTTCGACGCAGAGCTCCAAGCGTACGTGTGTCCCAGTTGCGGACTAGTAATTGATGAAAAACCGTTCTACCAGGGCCATGAGTCGTTCGACAAGGACGGTCACGTGCCCAGGTATAGTGGGAGCTTTACACACCGCGTACACGACCACGGAGTGGGCAGTACGGAGATCTCGGGAAGTATAAAGTACCATATCAAACAGGGTAGGACCTGGGTTGCGAGAAACATCGATGCGAGAATTAACAAGGAGAATAGAAAAGTAGTCAAGGCGCTGAAAGAGCTCAATGACCTCGTAAAGCGCGTTAAACCCCCGAAATCCGTTAGTGAAACGGCAGGGGAGATCCTGCAGAAAGTTATAAAGAACCTGAATGTCAAAGAACAAACACTGAGGAAGATCGTCATCGCCTCGTTATACATGGCGTATAAAGTATGTGGCCTGCCAAGACCTGCAAAAATCTTCGTAAAAGAAGTCGGCGCGGAGGAGAGCGATTTATGGGAAGGCATAAGGAAAATCAGGGAAGTTTACAGCGATGCAAAAATACAGCCGGAGGCGTTTGAGCCTAGGTACTACGTTAACTACATTGTCACGAAACTTAGCATGCCGTCGGAAGTGGCCGCTCTAGCTAGCGAGCTTCTAGCCAACCTGAAAGAGGGCCTCACTATTAGCGGTAAGAGCCCTGCAGGCCTTGCAGCAGCCGCCGTGTATTTGGCCGGTATTTTGGCAAATCATAGGAGAAACCAGTTAGAGGTGGGCAGTGTTATTGGTCAGACAGACGTAGCTGTCAGAAATTCCTATGATGTACTGGTAAGGTCTCTTGACATAGAAGTTCTCCTCTGATCCACGTAAGTGCCGAGTAGCCCCTATTTAAAGTATATTATACCTTTAAGCCGAAACATTAACTAGTGTGGTGTTTACGCGATGTCAAAGTCGCTGAGTAAGCACGACCTCGCGATCTTAAAATTTCTGTGTAGAGTAAGCCAGCCAGTATACCAAAACGACCTCCCCAAATTAACGAACATGGACTTGAAAGTCGTCACTAAGACACTTTACAAACTTGAAAAGATAGGGCTCGTGCAGAGAGAGCCCGCAGTACACCACAAGAGGAGAACTTACCTCGTCAAGGTAGACAGGGACAAGGTCACTAAAGTGCTCGAAGAGCTGGGCGAGTCTATTTTAAGTGTACAGGAACTTTTCACGCAAATAGCGGATTTACCGTGTATAACGTGCCAGAACATATTCAGGTGCTATGAAGGTGGTTTTTACGATCCCCTGTTCTGCCAGTTACTAGCAAACTATATTGTACTACTCGGTAGCGAGCCGCATAGATCAAACAGAAAACGAGCCAACAGGTAAAGGAAAGGAATATATGGGATTCGCTAGAGATATGCATACCGGGATGACCACGAACCCCATACTGAGCCCGTTGATGAAACCGGGCGCTTAGGACCGCGTGCTCGGTAATATCACCCCCCTCCTATGCAGTTCTACGATGCTCCATGCAAGCTTCTCCTGCTGAATCCAGTTACCGTAGCCTTTACCCATACCTACGATCCGGGATAGCTCTTTTTTGGCTCTCTGTGGTACTGTTGAAGGAGGCCGCGTTCCCAGCGGCGAACCCGGTAAGGGTATGTAGTGGTGTAAGTGAACTTTACCACCGAGTTCTACGACTTTCTTGGCGAGTTCTATCGTCGAATCCATGTCTTCTGGGTTTTCACCCGGAAAACCCACTATGAGGTCTACTACGGGCACGAACCCCCATTCCCTTATAGTTTTGACTGCGTTCACCACGTCGTCGACTGAGTGCTGTCTCTTAATAGCTTTTAATAAGCGTTGACTACCCGATTGGGCGCCGACTATTATTGCTTTATTAGATATGTATTTCTTTAATACTCTCATCACTTCGCTGGTCACGTGTTCAGGCCTCACTTCGCTGGGAAAGCTTCCGAGAAAGACCCTTCCACCGTGCTTTTCCACGATACTCCTGACATTAGAGAGCAGTTCTTCCACAGAGCCAATATTAACCTCCCTGGTAGCACTCCGAGCGCCGTAGGCGAGGCTATCAGGCGATAGGAAGCGTACATCTCTACCGCCTCTCTTCATGTACTCCTCGACGTAAAACACTATTTTGTCGACGCTTCGATGTCTATACTGGAAGCCATGGATATATGAAACCTGGCAATAGAAACAGCCGTACGGGCATCCGCGGGTGATCTCCACCGGGCCGAAGATCCCTCGCCAGTAGGGAAACGGGTCGTGGTCGTCTAAGCTTATAGGTTTTCGGCGGCCTGTGTACACAAATTTCCCCCCATTCTCGAGGTATGCAAGTCCTTTACTACTGCGCGGGTCCAGGCCGTCCCTCACAGCCAGTACGAATTCCTTGAACGACTCTTCGGCCTCCCCGACGAATGCGTAGTCGAAGTTGAAGAAACTTAGTGTGCCCAGCGGATCTCCAGAAGGGTGAGGACCTCCGCACACTGTTATACAGCCCATGTTCTTTAGCTTGTTAACGGTGCTTTTCAGTACCTCGTAGAAGCCGTTACTAGCAAGCATTGTAGTGAGTAGGCTAATGGCCGAGATGCACTTAAATCCCCTTGACCTGACCGTTGACGAGACCGTCACGAGGTCTTCAATACCCTTCGCTAGGTGGACTCGTATCCCTTCTAAACGGTCTATGGACGCCACGACCGCGTTTACGCTGTACTTGACGTTCTTATCGTACAGGAAAACCAGGTGGACGGCCAACTTGCTTACCCTAAACGCTTAAAACTTACTGTAACCCTTAATAACAAACAGTAGCGATAGCATGCATGAAGGTGTGCTTTAATTGAAGGCTAATAGCTTTGACCAGAATCAAGTACAAGAACTAAGCAGAAGAATTAGGCTTAGGATACTGCATGAAGATGATGAGGTGATCCTCGTTACAGCGCCAAACGACGAGGAGCTTACCATAATAGTGAAGGAGCTACTAAGCTACAGGTCCATGAACTTGAAGGAAATACACCAAATACTCTCGGGCATAGCTAGTGAGGACAAGATACGCAAAGCCCTTAACACCCTACTCGAACGGAGCGAGGTTTACTTAGACAACGACGGCAAGTATGTTGCATCATCTGTTTAACCCCTTAGTAGTCCAAGGTAGTGTAAGCAGAGTAATGCCTCGTAAAAGTCTTTTACTAGGAACTCCACGCCGGCTTTTTTAAGGCTTTCACCTCTTTCCGATACGCTGGCAATACCAACAAAGACTCCGCCCGCTTTCCTACAGCTATAGTAGTCTGTTACGTAGTCTCCAATGCAGATAACCTCTCCACTTATACCGTGCTTTCTCTTTGCATACCTTATTAACGGTGACTTGTCGAATAAGAACTCTTCCCTTTCGCCAACTAACAGCAAGTTGTAAAGCGTGTAGACTCCATCCACGAACTCGGAGATGCCGTGCTTCCTCAAATCAAACTCAATGTGGTATGGTGGAGTCTCCCTACCCGATATCACCACTACTTTTACATTGAGTGTTTTCACCGCGATGAGAAGTTCCCTTAAGCCGCGCCGTAGTGTGGAGTGCCTGGACCCGTACACTCTCCTAAATACCCTCCAAAACCCCACTTCATCTGCTCCCACCGGTATTTCCTCTCCAAGCTCGTCTGTACTCAACAATGCAATAAACCTATCAAAGCTCACGCACTTTTTTCCATGTATTTTTAAGGCCTCGCAGTATGCCTCGTAAAAGTCTACCGTGTTTTCTACGGCGGTTTCATCGTAGTCTAGTACTAGAAGTTCTAACCTCGTCACTCAGGGTCCCTCAGTTTTCGGGAGACTCTTCACGTTTCCGACTTCGGCAAACACATCATCAGGCATATTAGTGCTCTCAAACTAATTTTACCGTATACTGCGCTTTAAATCTTGGAGTTTACAAACTAGCCCGAAAGTAGCCGCTTTAACCGGTGAGCAGTGTGAACATCATTCAATGCACCAAGGAGAACGGGTCGATCAGGTGCACCAATCGCGATCATTTGAAAATGTGTAATGGTGTTCTCGAGGCGCGATTGGAGGAAAAGATGTTCGTCTTATTCGTTCACGCCGCTAACGAGACCACCATATGCTCCGGCGTAGAATTCCAGGTGCATGTTTGGGGGCTGGAGAAGCATGTACTGTGGCTTTTACCGCCGGGCATTAACCATTGCATTACGCTGAGCGGCGTCTTCCTTGATCCCTGTAGTAACTACGTTTACGCCGTTTCTAAAACACCCAATGCATGTAGTGTAGTTTCCCGTTCACCTTGTAAACGCAAATTACTAAAACTCGCTAACGCGCTCAAGGTACCAGTCTTTATTTTGCTGGATGTGGAGCCACCGGGTATCCTACCGGTGAACGTTATACCCTACGATGGCGCTGAAGACCGGTGCTTTGCGAGGCTTCTCGAGCTAAAGAGTAAGTTGTCTCCGCGACCGGGTGATCTGGCCTGCTAGTCGACGCTCACGTTCACTGCGCGGAGCTTCGAGACCTTGACACGTACATACGTGGAGGCAGGCTGGTGCTGGTTTGCGTTGCCGACGATCCTCAGTCAAGCGATGAAGTGGTAAGGGCGTCAACCCAGCACGCTGTCATAGAGCCCTGCATCGGGCTACATCCCTGGCAAGCACACGAGTACGGTATCAGGGACGTCGTGAACCTACTGGATAGGCATGTTGGTAGTAGCAAGGTGAAGTGTCTTGGCGAAGTAGGTCTAGATAAGAAGTTTAGACCAGGTACATTTAAAAGGCAATTGAAACTCTTCGAGTTATTCGTCGACTACGCGAGGGAGTACGACCTCGTTTTGAATTTACATGCAGCCGATGCTTGGGTTGAGGTGTTCGAGCTTATATATAAGAGAGGCGTAGATAGAGCTTATTTCCACTGGTATACAGGCTCCATAGAATTGTTACACCAAATTGAAAGCGTAGGCTACTACATAGGGGCTAACCCAGCGTGGCAGATTCAGCAAAGGCACAGAAACATTCTTGAAGAGGTCAGCCTCGAGAACGTGTTAACAGAGAGCGACGCCCCTTACAACTATAGGGGGCTACTAATGACTCCCAGCCTCGTCGAGCTCACCGTAAAGTACCTTGCTGACATTAGAAAGCTAAGCGTTACCGACGTGGAGGAGCGCGTATACAGCAACTTTAGGAAACTGTTTAGTAAGAGGTAGTGAGCCCCTCCACGACGCTTAGGGCCTCGGAAATTATTGACTTTACCCTCTTAACCCCCTCTAATACCTCACTACACTTCTTTAAGACACGCTCTTTCTCTTTATCAGCATTCTCTAGTCTTTGTCTAAGATCGGTTATTTCGGCCTCTTTCGCGCTGAGCTGGCCTCTCAAGTTTTCTATTTCACGCTTGAGTTCTCCCACCTCCTCCTCTAGAGCCCTGTTACGTTCTTTTAGGGCCTCTACTTCGCCTTTGAGAGCTCTGAGTTCTTCCTCGGTACTGATCTTGGGTGCCCCAATGAGTGGAAGCGGTATTTTTAGTTCGCCCCTCCTGATCTTCTCGTAAGTCTCCGCTACAAGCTTTCCAGCCTTGGTTTTCTGGCCGAGGTGGCTCCTTATAGTGGTCTCCGATCTACCGAGCTCCTCGGCTATCTCCGGAATAGGCGTACCTGCTTTATATCTTGCAAAAGCAGCGGCTGCTATTGCTAGACTATCTATCCACGTAGCCCTCTCTATAGGGTCTTTAATTAATTCTAAGACCTCCGGCCTGTAGAGAGTACCTATCATTAGCGCCGCTTCTAGCTGGCTAATCTCCTTTTTACCTATAGGCTTGAGCGGCACATTCGTGAGGTCTATCACGATCTCTTCTTCCATGCAGATCAACCCTGCTATAAACTATCTATATGGCCTTAAATATGCATGTTCACCGAGTATGGTGAATGGGTGTTAATCGTTACGTTGGATCGCCACTTGACGAGATCGCTACGCTAATTAGTTAACCTTTCCGGCTTCAACTACATACTTTATAAAGTTCATAAATACGGGGCTCGGCTGTAGCGGCCTACTCTTAAATTCCGGGTGTGCTAGTATCCCGAAGTAAAATCTACCCGGGTCTTCGAGCTCTATTATCTCTGGGTATCCTTCCTCGCTATAGCCTGATATCCTAATACCCGAGGATTCGAGGACGTCTACGTACTTTAAGTTTACGCCATACCTGTGCCTATGCCTTTCAAGCACCTCGCGTTTACCGTATATTCTCCATGCGAGCGTTCCCAGCTCGATCACTATCTTCTTAGCGCCTAGTCTCAGGGTACCCCCTATTTCCGTGATGCCCACCTGTTCAGGTAAGAGATCTACAACGGGGTGAGGCGTGTTGGGATCGAGCTCGGTACTGTTAGCACTACTAAGCCCCGCGAGATTCCTGGCCGCCTCTACGACCATTAATTGCATGCCGAAGCATATTCCAAGAACAGGCTTACCGCTTTCACGTAAATGCTTTATCGCCGCTATCTTGCCCTCGGACCCCCGCCTACCGAAACCGGGTAATATAATTGCGCCGCTAACTTCATCCAGTTCTTTCAATAATCCCTGCTTCTGCTCGATATCCGTAGATTCAAGCCACACCAGGTCTACTTTAACGTTGTTCCAAGCTGACGCGTGTCTTAGCGCTTCAATTATGCTAACGTAACTGTCCTTGATCTTCGTGTACTTGCCGATCATTGCTATTTTTACCCATTTGCTACTGTTTTTCAGGTTGGTAACGAAGCCCACCCATTCCCGTAATTGAGGCTCTTTGACAGGTAGTTTTAGTTTTTCGAGCAAGTACTTGGTGAACCCCTGTTCGTGGAGTATGAGCGGTACCTCATAAGGCGTCTCGGTATAGGGGCAACTATACACACCATTCAGTGGAACATTACAATGAAGGGCTATTTTCTGCCTCGCTTCATGGTCGAGGTTTCTGTGAGATCTCGCTACTATAGCATCCGGCTGGATTCCTATTCTCCGTAGCTCTTGAACGCTGTGCTGAATGGGCTTCGTTTTAAGCTCGCCGGAGGGGAGAATAGGCGCTAATGCCACGTGCACGTAGAATGTACCTGATTCTCCTTCTTCGAACTTCATCTGTCTAGCAGCCTCTTGGAAGGGCAGCCCTTCAATGTCTCCCACCGTGCCCCCGATCTCGACTATTACGATGTCAGCACCGTCCTCCTTCCCGATCTCCCGGATCTTCTCCTTGATCTCGTTTGTAACGTGAGGTATTATCTGTACACACTGACCTAGATACTCCCCTTTACGCTCTTTCAATATTACGGAGTAGTATATCTGACCTGACGTGATGTTGTGTTTTTTCGATAGATCAGTATGTAGGAACCTCTCGTAGTGGCCAATGTCCATGTCCGTCTCCCCACCGTCTTCTGTGACGAAGACTTCACCGTGCGCGTAAGGGCTCATCGTGCCGGCATCCACGTTTATATAGGGGTCTATCTTAATGGCCGTCACGCTGAACCCTGCGCTTTTGACTAGGAAACCTATCGACGCCGCTATTGTCCCCTTACCTAGCCCTGAAAGAACGCCTCCCGTTACGAATATGTACTTGGGCAACGTGCCCACATTACACTAACCTCTTTGCGAGGTTTTAAACCCAGAACCATATAGGTTAACACATGGACAGCGAGACAGCGAAGGTAAAGTACATCTCGTGGAATGCTGTACGGGGAGCACTTAACGAGCTCGCCAAGCGCGTTGCTAAAGAGTATAAGCCGGAAGTCATAGTGGCAATAGCCAAGGGTGGGCTAGTGCCGGCTAGGGTGCTCTCGGATCTCCTAGGGGTGGACGAGATCGGCCTCGTGGAAGCCAAGTTCTATAGGGGTGTCGCCATTAGGGGGGATAAACCGTTCATAAAGTCCCTCGCCCTGCCCCGAATACAGGGTAGGAGCGTACTAGTAGTCGATGATGTGGTTGACAGCGGTAGAACAATACAGCTAGTCATAGACACACTAGCCGTTCAAGCACCCAAGGCGCTGAAATCGGCCGTCCTGTACTTGAAGCCTTGGAGTACCTATACCCCGGATTACTTCTACGCCGTCGCAAACGAGTGGATCGTGTTTCCGTGGGAGGTCTGTGAGGCTCTGAACGAGGGGGTTTTAATACGCGACGAGGAGTTCGTAGATACCAGTAAGTACTGCGTTGCCGCTAGTAGCGACTAGCTTTAAAAACCCTGTCCGGGTAGATCACGATGCCCTTATCTGTTATTTCAAAGACGTGCCTTTTCATGCTGTGACTTGTACCTCTCATTTTCCACACTACAATGCTTCTTACCAGCTCGCCCTCGACTTCATCCAAGTCCAGCCTAACAATACCGTCTGCGGCATGCTCTACGCCCGGCCCGCCGAAACCGCGCTCTGTTACTGAAACCTGGGAGACCAGGATACTGGTAGTGCCCATACCGGAGAGAACCCTCTTTAGTTGCAGGACAATGGCTCTCGCCACCGAGGGCTTTGTCAGGTACAGCGTTGAGACACTGTCTATGGCTACCCTCTGAGCGCTCGTCTCCCTAATCGCCATCCTGAGCACATCTACTAGCTCATCAACACTGTCAGGGTCTTTGACAACGTATTTCTCCCTCCTCGCGGACTCGCCAATACCAGCTGTGAAAGCGTCTACGATCGCGAACTTACCTTCATGCTCATACTGCCTAATATCCCACCCAAAATTCTTCATGTTCACTCTTACCTGAACGGGGTGCTCTTCTAGTGTAACGTATATTCCGGGTTCTCCTACCTGTAAGCCATTCCATAAAAACTGCATTGAAAGAATGCTCTTACCCGTACCTGGACCTCCACTCAGTAAGACCACGCTTCTCTTGGGTATTCCACCACCCAATATCTCATCAAATCCAGGTATACCGGTCTTTACGCGCTCAACCACTGCCACGCACCCCTGAGTTAGAATATAGTGGTACCTTGTATAAAGCTTATAAGGATTCTTCGGGGAAAGGGCGCCTCCCCTTCGGCGTATTTTCAGGTTTTACACTACTTCATGTTCGTTAATGCTGTTCTTTCATCGGTGAAAAGCACGCATTCATGCTTCTTAACTTTAACTAGTTTCCGGGAGGCGTGAAGCCTCGGTATCCCAGACGCTCTTGAGGATAGAAGGGTGGCTGAGCCCGGGACCGGTGTAGGAGAACTGGGGTGAAGCGGTAATACCGGTTATCACGAGAACCGGGCTCTCTCACGTACACTGCTTCTCGGTTATTCTACTCGTATAGCGTAGAGTTCAATAACGAACTTCCCAGTGCCCGTTGCATTCGCCTTTACGAATAGGTCTAGCCTTAATGCCTGTCCCGGCGATAGCCGTATAGGCCCGATCATGGTGCCGTTTATCAAGTCTAGTTCCCAATAGGGCTCCCCCTTGTAGTAATACATTCTAATGTATGCGGATGAAGCTATAGAATTCATCGTTGTTTGGTTTAACTTGAACCAGACGTATATGTCTGGGTCTTTGTTCGTGTTACCCTTGTAACCGAACCCGTAGAAGTCCTGTATGTAAACCAGTCCACCCGTGACGGGGACTGTTACCTCTATAGACCCGTAGAGGCTAAAGGTACGTCCACCATATACCCAGTTACACGTGGTGTCTCTGTGAGCTACGCTTAACCTTGTACTATACGTTAAGGCGTTGTAGTTTGTACCGGCAAGTGGTAGGTTTATGCCGAACTGTTCTGAGCTACTGTAAAACCCTGCGCACGCTAAGCTCTTAATTGGTATTGAGTTCGTGTGCGTGCTGGTTACTAGTGGCGTCTCTGTTACTTCTACCCACGTGTACATTCCTATAATTCCTACGAGTGACGCTACCACTAACCCTATGAATACGACCCGAGTTCTCATCTCCATAGTCATGTAACCGGCACCCCGCTCAGCGCTCTAGGCTCATAAAACTTTCAGTTAGGTGAAGTAAATTCCTCTGCATTTTTTACGAATAGATCCATTTATAAAGCTTATAGTATGATCCTTCTACGGGGGGATCCACGGAACTTCAATGAGCCCAATTAAGCTCCTCCAAGTAACCCTCACTGTGAACGTAAGGAGTAAGGTCGTGTAACGAAGCTGTGAATTACGACTTGAACCTAGATTTTATTACCCGCTAACTATACTAAAAGTAAGCGAGAGGGTGCTAAATGTCCCAAGGATCCAATCGCACGGAGAGAGTCGTTAAACTGAGAGTTGCCGAGGCGAAATCGCGAGATGTTGGTAGGAAAATAGCTAGAATAGACAAAGAAGCTATGAAGAGGCTTGGAGTCGAAATAGGGGACTTCATCGAGATCGTGGGGCCGAAGGGCAGGGAGGTATTAAAGGTCTGGCCAGCGTACCCCGAAGACGAAGGCACCGGGCTTGTTAGGATAGATGGCACGGTGAGGAAGATCATAGGGGCGTCACCCGGAGACTACGTTACCGTAAGGCCGATCAGGGTGGATCCGGCGTCCCGGATTGTCGTTGCCCCCGTCGAGCACATGCCCCGGGTTGGTGCTGACCCCGAATACTTCGCGCAGGTAATCAAGAAGTACCTACATGGAAACCCGGTTAAGCGCGGGGACGTGATTGACATACCATTTTACGGCATGGTCTTGAGATTTGTTATTACGAGTGTACAGCCATCTGCCGTAGTTTACGTTACCGATGAAACCTTTATCGAAGTTAGATGGCAGCCCGTGAGACCAGAGCTCTTAGGCGAGGGTGTGCCCCCCGTAACGTGGGAGGATATAGGTGATCTGGAGGAGGTGAAGCAGAAAATCAGGGAGATCGTTGAGCTACCGATGAAACACCCCGAGCTCTTTGAAAGGCTCGGCATTGAGCCGCCGAAGGGGATACTCCTGTATGGCCCCCCGGGAACGGGTAAGACCTTATTAGCAAAAGCCCTCGCCAATGAGATAGGTGCGCACTTCACCAGCATTAACGGCCCCGAAATAATGAGCAAGTTCTACGGCGAATCAGAAGAAAGGCTCAGAAAGATATTCGAAGAAGCCCAAGCAAACGCCCCGGCAATAATATTCATTGACGAAATAGATAGCATTGCGCCTAAGAGGGAGGAGGTGGTTGGCGAAGTTGAGAAGAGGGTAGTAGCTCAGCTACTAGCCCTAATGGACGGATTAAAGGAGCGCGGTAAGGTAGTTGTTATAGGCGCAACTAATAGGCCTGAAGCACTCGACCCCGCGCTGAGGAGGCCGGGAAGGTTTGATAGGGAAATAGAAATACCACCGCCCGATAAGAGGGCTAGGAGGGAGATCTTAGCAGTACACACTAGGAACATGCCGTTAGCGGAGGATGTGGACTTGGATAAGATAGCGGAAATGACGCACGGTTATACTGGCGCGGACATCGCAGCACTGGTTAAAGAAGCAGCCATGAGCGCTCTTAGGCGGTTTATACAGCAGGAAAACATTGACTTGAACCAGCCTACAATACCGGCTGAGAAGCTTGAAAAACTCGGAGTTACTATGGAGGACTTCCTAATAGCGATGAAGTCGATCCAGCCATCACTAATGAGGGAGGTAATAGTTGAAATACCCGAAGTTAGGTGGAGCGACATCGGCGGCCTCGATGACGTTAAGCAAGAACTCAGAGAGAGCATTGAGTGGCCCATGAGGTACCCCCACGTCTTCGAAAAAATGGGCATCGAGCCTCCAAAGGGCATTTTACTCTTCGGCCCGCCCGGCACGGGTAAGACCCTGCTGGCGAAGGCTGTGGCTACTGAGAGTGGTGCTAACTTCATAGCTATTAGAGGCCCCGAAATACTGAGCAAGTGGGTCGGAGAATCCGAAAGAGCAATAAGAGAAATATTCAGGAGGGCCCGTATGGTGGCGCCCGCGATAGTCTTCTTCGACGAGATCGACTCTATAGCTGGCGTTAGAGGTAGCGATCCTAGCGGTGTTATTGACAGGATCGTTAACCAGCTACTTACGGAGCTCGACGGAATTCAACCGCTTCGCAGAGTAATAGTCATCGCTGCTACCAATAGACCGGACCTACTCGACCCCGCGCTACTGAGGCCTGGGCGGTTTGACAAACTCGTCTACGTGCCTCCACCGGATTACAAGGCTCGAGTGGAGATCTTTAAAGTACACACCAGAAAAGTGCCGTTAGCCGAAGACGTAGACCTCCAGGAACTCGCCAAGAGAACGGAGGGGTATACGGGTGCAGATATAGCTGCCGTCTGTAAAGAAGCAGCCATGCTGGCTCTTCGGGAAACGTTCGCTAGATCAGGCTCGTTACAGGTAACGCGGGTTGAAATAAGGCACTTTACCGATGCATTGAATAAAATACCGCCTAGTCTGAATAGGGCTGACATCGAAATGTACGATAAGCTAGCTAAAGAGTTGAAAAGGGTTAGTACGAGCGGGGGCTTTAAGCGCATACAGCTACCTTATGGTTAGTGCACCCTTTAGTGAAAACGCTCTTCCCGGTGCCGAGCCTATTGAAGAGCGATTACCGCTTCACGAGCAGGAGCCTGCCCTCCTCTTTTAAAAGATTTATGCGCGATCTGGGCAAGCTATCTGAGAGGCTCATTAGAGCTAGGGTACGGGTGCTCATAGCCCTATCAGGCTCCGATCCCACCAAGCTGGGGGTTCTCGCATCAAAACTAGTGAACTATTATGCTGGTAAGTGGTATAAGCTCGAGAGCAAAAAAGAACTAACCGGTCTTTACGTCTATCACGACGAATTCCCAGATGCGGTTAAGATTAAAGAGGTCTTCGAGGCCGAGGTTTCTAGCGTGAACTCAGTGGACTTTGAGTACTCTGTATATGAAAAGAGCGAGAAGTACCTCGGCGTGACAGTACAGTTCTTGGTGATGGATTTAACCAAGGACCTGAAGCCCAATGACGTTGGTAGATTGGTGGGCATCGTTGAAGGTGGAGGCATTATCGTGTTTCTCACCCCTCCATGGGAGACGTGGGACACCCACAAGACGATATTTAAGGAAACCCTTACCGTGCCTCAGTTCCCGGAGCCTAGACACGTGTTCATAACGTGGATCAAGAAAAAGCTCCTAGATCATGATGGTATAGGGGTATACGATGCTGATAACAACAGGGTCATCAAGAAACTAGAACTCAGGAGGGAACTTAAACCCTATACTAGAACGGTGAACATACCGAAAGAAAGGAGTTTTCCGAGCGAAGTTTACGAGCATGCGCTAACGATCGACCAGGTTAACGTGATTAAAGTCTTAGAATACTTCTACGAGAAGCCAAAAAAAGGCGCGAAGAAGGTCTTCGTCTTGACAGCCGATAGAGGTCGAGGTAAGAGTTGCGCCGTGGGAATAGGAGTAGTCGGGCTATTATGTTTATTCCGCAAAGTTAAACCCCGTTTTAGAGTTCTTGTAACGTCACCTGAGCCGGGCAACGTTCAATCCCTCATGAGCCTCGCAATGAAGGTCCTCGACAAGCTTGGATACAAGTATGACGTAGTAAAACGGGGAGGAAACGTGGTTGAAGTACGCGGAGAGAGATTTAGCATAGAGTACTGGGAACCATTAGTGATACCGAAACTTAAAGGCGACATAGTCGTGGTTGATGAAGCGGCAGGTATACATGTACCTCTACTATACAAGATCCTCGAAGCCCACAATAGGGTAGTATTTTCCACCACCATACACGGTTACGAAGGCGCGGGTAGGGGTTTTTCCGTCAGGTTTTTGAGAAGACTGAAAAGCATGGAAGGCGTGGAGCTGTATCAATACGAGATGAGCGAGCCAATACGCTACAACTACGATGACCCCGTAGAAGAGTGGCTGTTTAAAGCCCTACTACTAGATGCGGAGCCCGTAGGACTAGATGAGGAAGACTTGAAAGACATCGAAGCTAAGAGGCTAGTGTACACGAGGTACGAACCCGGGGAGCTATTTGAAAACGAAGAAGAGCTCAGGCAACTATTCGGCATATACGTGCTCGCACATTACAGAAACGAACCCGACGACCTCGGAATGCTGGCAGATGCACCACACCACATAGTAAGGGCTATTAAGACGACTTCGGGTAAGGTAGTCTGCGCGGTGCAAATAGCGCAGGAAGGTCCCATAGACCCGAAAATGATCGGCGAGTTGTTGCGGGGAGGCAAGATCCCCGGCAACATCATACCGGACAGGTTTCTTAAACACGCGAGGTTGATAGAGTTCGCGAATACCGCTGGCTGGCGCATAGTGAGAATAGCTACACACCCAGCCGTACAAGGTAAGGGTGTAGGTAGTTGGGCATTGGAAAAGGTATTCGAGGAGGTTAAAGAGAGGGGCCTAGACTGGTTGGGTTCAGGGTTCGGGGTTACGGAGGAGCTCTTAAAATTCTGGATTAAAAACGGATTTAGCGTTGTTCACATAAGCCCTGACAGAAACCCCGTTAGTGGAGAGTACACGGTGCTGGTGATAAAGCCTGCTAACGAAAAAGCTGCAAAACTCGTCGAAATAGCTAAGTTAGAGTTCAAGTTGAAACTGCTTAACAGTATCTCGGTAAACTACAGAGAGCTTGAACCCGAGGTAGCTTACTTAATGCTAGATGCCGATCCCTATTTTTACCATGAAAGGCCCCCGGCACCCTCACTAATAGCCATTGACAGGCTCTGGACTTACTGCACAGGCCCTATGACGTTTGAAGCGGCCGCTGACTTGATGTACACCATTGCAAAGCTTCACTGGCTTGTAAGCAAAGAAGCCAGACCTCAACTTAACAGGTTACAGGAACTACTACTGATCACAAGGGCCCTTCAAGGGCTATCCTGGGATGAAGCCGCCAGCATGCTCAAAAAACCCGTAAAGACCCTTCAAGAAGCCGGTCACGAGATAGCATGCATATACTTTGAATATTTCACTGGTCTCAAACGCGAAGCATATAAGCCCGGGGTGTCCATCTCATCATATAAGCCCGGAATACCAAGCTACTAGGTGGACTCTGTAACCCGTACTTACAGTAAAGCCCACCAGACACCGAGTAATGGGCTATAGTCATGACCGTCGTGTTTAAACTCGACCCGCAACAACCAGATTCCCTGATTCTAGCCAAGGCCGCCGAAATTCTACGGAGAGGAGGAATCGTGGCGTTTCCAACGGAAACCGTTTACGGTCTAGGCGCGGTTGTCTTTAATGAAGAGGCCGTTAAAAAGATCTTCTGGGCTAAGCTGAGGCCGCCCGATAACCCCCTCATTATACACATATGCGATGTAAACATGCTCAATGAGGTCGCTGTAGATATACCCGACAAAGCCCGTAGGTTAATGGAGGCGTTTTGGCCGGGCCCCCTCACGTTGATTCTACCAAGACATCCACGCGTTCCAAAAATAGTTACGAGCGGGCTTGACACAGTAGCCGTGAGAATGCCGGCACACCCCGTGGCGTTGGGCTTAATTAGAGAAACAAGGGCACCCATAGCTGCCCCTAGCGCAAACCTCGCAGGTAAGCCTAGCCCTACAAGCGCCGAACACGTAATTAGGGACCTCTACAATAGAATAGATGCCATCATAGATGCCGGGGAAACAGTTCACGGCGTGGAGTCCACGATAATAGACATCCTCGCAGAACCCCCGGTGCTGCTCAGACCTGGCGCGTATGCCGTAGAGGACATTGAGAAAGTTTTAGGAGAAAAGATAGCGGTTCCCGAGTTCGCCCGTGGATACCGAGAAGCCGATATAGCACTTGCACCTGGAATGAAGTATAGGCACTATGCCCCAGACACCCCCCTAATCCTCGTAGAGCCCCTCTCCGGGAGCATTGAAAGCCTCAAAAAGACGATATTGACTAGCGCCTTGAAATATGTCAAAGAGGGATTAAAGGTATGCATAGTTGCAACGCGCGAAACAGCCTCCACTTACACATCGTTACCCAACTCTATTATACTGGAACTAGGTTCGCGGTTTAACGTGTTTGAAATTGCTAAAAACCTGTTCAAAACGTTAAGAAGCCTTGACGACCTGGACTGCGATGTTGCAGTCGTCGAGGGTGTAGAGGAGCGTGGCCTGGGTTTAGCGGTCATGAATAGGTTGAGGAAGGCTTCAAAGACGGTGATTAAAGCTTAGCGAGCGCTACTAGCCTAACGTCTGTCTGAGAACCACCGCTCTGAGTACGTAGTCTGGGAAGTACTTCCTGATCAGCGCCTCCACTTCCTTCTGCACGTGGCGGTTGACGTCACTACGACCATAAAGCCGCAGAACAGCTTCATTAAAGCCTGGGTACAAGTGCAGGCTGGCGACGAATAACCCGTTATACGCTATCCTGATACTGTACGAGTGTCTCTCGGCCCACAGACCGCGCATTCGAAGCTCGTGAACGAGACCGTTCAACACCTTCGCGTTTACCCCCCTTGGAAACAACAACTTGCACCTCGTGCAACCTATTTATTGCTCGGTAAGACCTTATAATTTGTGGTGATAGAGCTCTAAAGGCCTGAAAGGTGATGAGCCCGCGCAGGGTTGACTGCAAACGTTCTTTAATAACAGCGTTAACGGGGGCAAGCGGCATAGCCCTTGGACTATGGTTCCTAAAGCACGTCAGCATCCTAAAGAGTTACTATGAGTGCATATATGCTACCTACACGGAAGGAGCGATGAAGGTTGCGAGAATAGAGGAGAGCGTAGACCTGCAGCACTACTTGCGATCACTAGACGTTGATGCTGTGTACTTCGAAAACGACCTAGAAGCCCCTATAGCGAGCTCGAGTCGCCTTGTACACTCAGACATGGTCATAGTACCGGCATCCCTCAATACTACGGGAAAGATAGCTAATGGGATCCAGGACAACCTCGTTACAAGGGCGGCAGGTAGCATTCTCCGTTTAGGGGGGAAACTCGTGGTCGTTGTCAGGGAGACCCCGCTTTCTCCAATAGACTTGAGGAACTTGTATAGACTCTCGCGTGCAGGTGCCATAATACTCCCAGCTACGATAGCCATGTATCCTCGACCTAAGGGCATCGAAGACATCCTAGACTTCATCACCGGTAAAATTCTAGACGTGCTCGGTATCGCTCATAGCTTGTACGACAGGTGGGCGTCAACGTAGCTACATTCCGGCTTACAGTTAGGATGCGTGGTTAGTTGAAGGGTATAAAAATATAAAGGTATGAGGGCAAAAATACACCTGGAACACGCAATTGCGCTGTAGGTGCTTATTAATGAAAAACCCCGTAGGCGACTCTAAGGGCCGCTCCTACACGCAAATACCACGAAAACCCACACCGCAACCGTCACATTATGTAGGTGAGCAGAAGGTTACGCCACAGCCAATAGGGGAAAAATGTAATCCTCTATGCCCGCTCTTCATGTGCGGTAGAAACGCGTTGTTTGTTGCGAACAAGCCATTTAAGGGTAGAATTGTCAAGACCGCTCAATGTAGACTCACAGGAGGCGAGTGCATCGGCGGCGAATGCCAGTACTCGTCCTGCAAGGTTAACAGCTTACTGCCAGATAACAGGTGCGCCAAGGCACTGGAGAAGAAAGTGGGTAGAGTATCAGACGAAGAACTCTTTAAGCAGATGATGCAGTTCGAGGAATACGACGTGAGCGACTTTAAGCGCTATTAAAACGCGCTAACTCGCTTCACCTTTACGGCTTCCACCAAGAAAGCACGAAGTACTTTACTCTATCACTGCTCACCGTTGCTATTAAAAGTTTCTTTCTAACAGAGTGTAACAACCTGCCAGACCTCACAAGCTCTATTGGGTCGATATCTTCGTTATGGTTGTAAACCAAGACCCCGAAAGGCGCGTGATCTATTCCAGGCCCGTAACGGTATACAAGGTAGTCGCAACCGAACTTGAGCCCCCTTCTCACTATGAAGCCGCGAGACTTTAAGTCGCAGTATACTTTATACAAAGCATCGAACTTATTTACACGGCGTCTTCCGGTTTCGAGCAGCTCCTCGCGGTTTAGCAGGTGCCCGTTTTCAATGACGTTCAGTAAGCCCTTCTCAACCAAGTAAGTCGCTTCAATTATTGAGAGTTCGAGGGGGGCCTTTATATCCTTGTTTCTCGGTTTATTTACGCCAAGAAAGGTTCCGTAATACCCGGTCCAGTACGTGTCGTTTGCGCACTTATAGTCAAATACTACTACTCTATTACCGAGTAGGAATCCATAACAACCTCTCAGCTCCACGCCTACCTCGCTGACCTTGCTAGTGCCAAGTAGCGTATTTCCTCACCAACGTTCTTGAGGAAGTCGCTTATGTCCTCCAGGTGCTCGAATATGTCTTTCAATATTAAGAGTGCCGTTATGTAGCCCGAATACCTTGTGTATATATCAAATAAGCTCTTCCTGAACATCGTGTCTATCTCCTCTTCGATCTTGAAGACCACGTTCACCTCTTCCATCACCTTCTTCGGTGAAAGTCTTATCCTTGAAACCGCGTTCTCAATTGCACCTAGTTGCTGTCTTTCGAGTTCTATCATCTTCATGAATGTCTCCAGCACTCCTTTATCCAGCAAGACCTTACTTTCATGTGCTAGTAGTATTCGGTAAGCAACTCCATCTATTTGCTGAACTATTTTGTCGAGCCCCCTGATCATGTTTATGTAGCTCGAGGAGTATAGCATCACCTCACTACTCTTGACCAGGTACTCCATGACTAGCATTACGGCGTCTTCGCCGCGGTTCTTGACGCTTCTAACCTTTTCATATATTTTCTCCATGGATGCCTCAGACTGCTCGTTATAGTTTTTCAACATGTTACCAAGTATTTCAAGCTCGTCTCTTACGATTCTGCACATGTTAATGAGCTGCTCGACCGCCGTCATCTCAACCAGTGATTCCCCTCTCTCCTCGAACATCCTCAATCCCATTGTAATGCTCACTCTAGAATAATCAGCTAAGAGGCTTTTAAGGAATATCTAAGTAGGGGGTTAGAATAGCGGTGCAAATCGCAGTTATAGATGCCCTTGCACGGGCCCAGGGGGAAAGGTACGCTACCTTCGATGTTGTGGGATCCGGGCCCCGCATCGTGGCCGGAATCTCAGAAGAGTTTGGAGAAGTGAGTTTTTATCCCTATGAAAAGGCTACGGGAAGAACCTCAGAGCTACTTAGGGCAGACATAGTAATGATCTCGGCCATGAGTAGCGACTTTATTGCCCTCTGCAAGATAGTTACCAAATTACGTAACCGGAACTTTAAGGGTTACATCATTGCGGGAGGGCCAATAAGCTTCGAGTACGCTAAGCTACTTAGAGAAGGTACGGTAGATGTTGTTGTAGTAGGAGAGGCTGAAATACCGCTCAGAGAGCTCCTCTTACGCATCTCAAGGGGTGAGCACGGCTCACTGGACTCTATTCCTGCTCTAGCGTATAGAGGGCCGGGTGGACTAGTAAAACTCACATCAAGACACGTCCATACACCTAAAGAAGTTCTTTCCAGCATAAGGCCTTGGACACGTGTAGATCAGGCATTTGAACACCCCCAAATATACAGATTTTACGTTGAAGTTGTAAGGGGGTGCAGCAATTTCCAGCGACCCATGATCAGGCTACCGAGAACGAGTTGTGTTGAGTGCTTAAGGTGTAAAAGTCAAGTTCTCGAGGAGAGGCTTGAATGCCCTGCCGGCATCTTACCGGGATGTGGTTTTTGCGGTGTACCTTACATGTTTGGCCCTCCGCGAAGCAGGGAGCCGCGATCTATAATTAAAGAGGTTTCGGACCTGGTAAGTCATGGTGCACGAAGAATAGTTTTAAGCGCGCCCGACTTCTTAGACTATGGTAGAGATGAGCTAGTTAAAGGGCCTCTTACAAACCCCTGCTACCCCCCGGCAAACGTAGATGCCATTGAGAAACTGCTGAATGAACTTGCGTCACTTGAAGAAGTCAAAGGGGGTAAAATAGCGATCATGATTGAGAACATTAAAGCTTGCTTGGTTAACGAGGACGTAGGTAAGATCCTGGGTAGATACTTGAAAGGGACAACCATCCACATCGGTCTTGAAACTGGGTGCGACTGGTTTAATGAAAGGGTACTGGGAAAGCCGATCACGGTAGAACACGTAATTAAGGCCTCTAAGATCTTAAAGGATCATGGGTTAAGGCCCTACATATATTTAATGTATGCATTGCCCGCCGCGACGAGAGAAGTCTACTTAGAAACACTAAAAGCCGTTGAAAGGCTAGGGAAAATTCCCGTTGAAAAAATTACGCTCTACAAGTACGTTAACCTACCGGCAACAGCGTTCGAGGAGCTGCTACCGGACAGTAAGAGCCATAGGGAGTACATCACTCGACTAAAAAGACTCGTGGATAGGTATAACATGATCGCGAAAAGGGACCTCATAGGTAAGGGGATCGAAGTGTTCCTCCTCGAAGAAGGAAAACGCACTTACGGTTACCCAGTTAAGCACGGTCCCGTCGTGTTTGTCAAGAAAACCATGAAGAGACGTGTAAGTGGTTGCAAGGGCCTCGTAAAGGTGGTCAGCGTGAATAGTAGATTTGTACGCGGCATTCTCATCTCTATTTTAGAGTGTCCAGAGCGACCTCGAATTTCTCAATGATGTTCTGCACCTCGTTAACCTTATCCACGTGTCCGCGTTTGCTCAGGAGATCGGCAAGATCTTTCAAGATCAGGATGATGTAGGGCACGCTGACAAGGACTAGCGTCCTATAGTATACACTAATGTACTTCACGAGCTTGTCTTCTTTGTCGTGTTTTTCGATAAGATTCTTCGCCTCGGTCAATATGGATGGCGCCTGAACCGCTATTACCCTCGCTGAGCTCACGAACTTCGATGCTAAATCGGCGTCGCCTGTAGATAGGGCTAATTTCCCCTCACTTATAGCCTCTTCGCAACTGCCCACCAGCCTTCTAAGCGACGTTAGCGCATTGTAAAGGCTCATTGGGGTTCCTTCCTCCTAATGGTAACTATGCTGTTGTCAGCCACGCCCTGTTTCTCCAAATCCGCAGGGTACACGGTAATGGATGTTTCACGCGACTCTACGACCTCGGCGGTGAGGATCGCCTTTCGTTTGCCTGCAACGACTATCTCTACTAGGTCTCCGCTCTTCACACCTATATCGTTCGCCACGTGCACCGGTATCCTCGCAATGGGCTTATCCAAGCTTCTATCAAATCGTATTCTAACGCGCTTTTCTCGGATAGCCTTCTTCTCTCCTTTAAGTTCCGTAGCGGGTGGAATTATTGCAAGTAGTTTTGATAAGTCTACTTTTGCTTTTTCCTGGTGTTCAGGCGCCTCCGGCCTCTCTAAAGACATGTGGTTTTCACCGGCCTCGAGTATAGTTTTGCTCGCCAGGCTAATATACGAGTACGCCGGGACCGAGGGCCTTTAGTAAGTAGCTTGCAACTTCATCTATACCTATACGTATTTGCTGTGTTGTATCCCTATCCCTGATAGTGACAGTGCTGTCTTCAAGCGTCTGGTAGTCCACTGTTATTGCATAAGGTATCCCTATCTCGTCTGCTCTAGCGTACCTCCTACCAATGCTGCCTTCTTCGTCATATAACACCCTGAAGCCTCGTGCGATGAGGTCTTTGTAGACCTTCTTGGCGACTTCAACCATTTTCAAGTGCTCATGTTTCTTGCCCGCGAGTAGCGGGAATACTGCCGCATGGTAAGGTGCAATATACGGTGGTAACTTCAAGACGACTTTCCCATCCCTCTCGGTGTACGAGTATTCTAGCACAACGTAGAGTAGCCTCTCGAGCCCGAAGGATGGCTCGGCGACGTGCGGGTATATTTTCTTACCGTGAACCTTAACTTCTTCCGTCTTTGTAAAGAAGCAGTCAGGGGTTAATTTAACCCCGCCCACTTCTATGTACCCCATGCTCTTTAATTCCATGTACAGGTCTTCCGGTTTGCGCTCCACTAAGAACCTCATTACCTCCGCAAACCTGTCCTTACCAGCGACCCTCTCAATGGATTCAGGATTTGGAACGGCCTTTTCTACCCTGAGTGTTACGGGTTTTTCATACTTTTTGAAGTACGTGAAATCTCCTTTACTATACTCGGCGTGCTTTTCGAGGTCGTAAGTAGTTCTATAGGCATACCCTGCGACCTCGATCCAGCCAAACCGGCTCGTATACACCTCCTGATCAAACGTTTGAGCCGAGTAGTGAGCTCTTTCGTGTAAAAGCTTCTCCACGAACCTGACCTTGTCGTGGGGTATGCCGAGGCTCTTAACGAGTTTGTTTCCAATTCCCATCCAGTAAGCTAGCCACGGCGTCTTCACGATCTTCTTGCTGATAGACTCTTCCACGCTATACTCTTCTGGCTCTTCAACGCCACGGAGCCTCATTTCAGCCGTTACCACTCTCAGCTTCTCGTCTCTAACTTCGTCTAGCACTTCAGCGACTTCTCTCTCGGCTTCCTCGGGGTCGAAAAAGAACTCGACTTCCATGATTGTAAACTCCCTCAACCTAAGTAGGCCCTGCCGTGGAGAGATCTCATTCCTGGCGACTTTACCGATCTGCGCTATTCCCAACGGTAGCCTGTTCCTCGATATTCTGAGGATGTGTGGAAAGTTTATGAACATCCCCTGCGCGTGCTCTGGCCTTAAGTAAGCTAGCTCGCCTCTATACGGGCCTATTTGCGTTGTAAAGAGAAGCAATGCGTTGAACACGGGGTTAAACTCCCCTCCGCAATCAGGGCACTTTAAGTTGTGCTCTTCGATAACCCTATTCATCTCATCGATGCTCCACCCCTCTACATTTAATCCCAGGAGATCTCTTATCAGGTGATCGGCTCGGTAGACCCGTTTGCACCTCGAACACTCAAGTACGGGGTCCGTGAAGTGTTCCTCGTGGCCGCTGGCTTTGAACACTATCCTAGGGTTTATTACCGGTGTTTCCACCTCAATAACGTTTTCTTTGGAGTACACGAACAGCCTTAACCACAAGCTCGCTATGTTCCTCTTGATCAGTACCCCCACGGGCCCGAAATCGTAGAATCCCGCTACACCGCCGTATATCTCAAACGATGACCAAAATACCCCTCTCCTTTTCGCTATTTCTACTAATTTGTCGTAAAGGTCGCCGTTGACCAAGCCTCATCACCTTACTTAACGTGGGTAGCCACGCTGCCTAGAGTTAAATAACTAGTTGGTTGATATATGTACTAAATGCCCAGAAGCGTGAGGAATAAAATGGCGTGGAAAACGCTACTTCTGAGTTACACCTTTGCATGCTTAGAAAATGAGGAGTCACCTATAGCGGTTCTAGGAATACCGCTAGACGTGAGTAGCACTTATAGGCCTGGTTCAAGATACGCGCCTCAGAAAATACGCGATGCTGCATGTAACATAGAGCTTTACAGCCTAGCGGCGGGCACCGTAATAGAAGACACCGGTTTTAAAGATTACGGCGACTTGGTTTTACCACCGGGAGACGTCGGTATAGCGCTGGACAGAATCGAGTTTGTAACTAAGAGTATTGTAAAGGAACACGCAGGGTTAATGGTCGTGCTTGGGGGCGAGCATCTATTAACGTACTCGGTGGTTCGCGCTCTGAAAAACAACATAGATACCCTCGTGGTGTTCGATGCACATCTAGATGCGCGAAACGAGTACCTTGGTTCAACACTAAACCACGCAACATTTCTGAGAAAACTCGTTGAAGATGGTACGAAGGTGGTTCACATAGGTTCAAGAGCTTACAGCAAGGAAGAGCTCGAGTACATATCGGGTAAGGACGTAAAGGTCATCGGCGTTCTTGAAGCGCTTAAAGGGGAAGTGGATTTAAACGACCTCAACAAAGTCTACATAAGCATTGATATGGATGTGTTTGATCCTTCAATAGCTCCAGGGGTCTCTAATCCGGAGCCCTTCGGGCTAAATCACTTTGAATTTATGCGTGTACTGAAGAAGATATTTGAAAAATCCAGCGAGGTTGTAGCACTAGACATCGTGGAGTTGAACCCGCTCGTTGATGTTGGAGACGTGACTAGCATTTTAGCTGCCAAGATCGTAATAGAGGCCTCCGGGCTCTATTTAAAAGGGAGAGAGGTCTCGAGAATCAAATAGCCTTCACGATTCTGTACGTTCGAGCAACCTTGTATACGATTTCGTAAGTGCACTTAGGGCACCTCACCTGTCTACCATACGTTCTAACCATCTCCTCGAGGTCAAACACGTAACCACACCTACCGCACTTGTATTTGACCATGGTAATCACCAAGTACACTATATCCTGGTCTAACATGTGGAAGGTAGGTTTTTAAGTCTTGACGCGTAAACTATTAGGTAGAGCTCGGTGATGCGCAAAAACATGTCTGGCTTAGAGTGTGGTGGGTTACCCTCCGAGATCTGCGAAAGGCTACTAGTGGAACAACCACTAATAAAAATAAGGCTTGATACTAGAAAGTTCGGGAAAGCGGTAACGGTAGTAGATGGGTTTCCGACGGACAAGGAGCTGTTAAAACAGCTTGCGAGGTTTTTCAAGTCTAAACTAGCTACCGGTGGTACGTTTAGGGAGGAGGGGGGTAGAATAGAGCTTCAAGGAGATCAAAGGCAGCGGGTAAAGCAGTTATTGGTAGAAGAGCTAGGCATGCCGCCAGAAAACATTTTAATAATGAGCTAGGACGATCAGAACAGTTTAGATATTCTTAGCTGTTTTTCCACGAAACTCCGCTACTCCTCTACCTCAACGCTTAGGACCTTCATGAGTTCTCTACATCTATTCCTCACGGTAACCTCTGTTACCCCTGCGACGTTTGCTATTTCCTTCTGAGACCTCTCTTCACCCAGCCTCTCGCATGCTAGATAGACGGCAGCGGCAGCCAGCCCTACGGGGTCCTTACCGCCTAGTATGCCGGCTTCTCTCGCCTTGTATAGTATTTCAATGGCTGTTCTCACGACTGCTCCCGACAGTCCAAGGGCATGAGCGATCCTCGGCACGAAGTCGGCTGGATCGCTCGTCGTCACTTTAATGCTTAGCTCCCTTAGCAGTAGCCTGTAGCACCTGGCGATCTCCTTTCTACTAACGCGCGAGTATTCTTCGATTTCATCAAGCGTTCTCGGGAGCTTTCTCATCCTGCAGGCTAAGTAAACTGCCGCGGCAATTACGCTTTCGATGCTTCTACCTCTAACTAGGCCTTTTTCAACTGCCTCTCTGTATATCTTCGCCGCCTCTTCCCTAATGTAAGACGGTAGGTTTAGTAGATCGGCGAGCCTGTCAAGCTCGTTCATCGCTTGAGCTAAATTCCTTTCAACGCTGGTAAGTATTCTAGTTCTAGCCTGCCATCTCCGTAACTTGTACAGTTGATACTTCTTGTTTACAAGAGCGTGCCCTGCAGCGTCCCTATCTGAGTAATCTATGGTTGTGGTGAATCCCATGTCGTGTACGGTCGGCGTAATGGGCCCTCCAGTCCTGGCCCTTCTCTCCCGTTCCTCAGGTGTGAATGCGCGCCACTCTGCGCGGTCGTCTATTACCCTATCTTCGATAACCTCGCCTGTTTCAAGGCATATATACTCGGCCCTGGCCACGTCGTAGACAATCTTGTCGGGAGGACATTGCGCTCTATTTTTTTGCGGAGATCGTTCACTCCCAGGAGTTTCTAAGTTATCTTCTTCGGTAACCATAAAAACACCCAGGGCATTCACTAAGGGTGCATTAGCCCCTTATAAACTTAACGCAAGGCTTAAAAATCAATTAATGAAGAACTGTTAAAAACCTTAAATATCTAATTTCACGAAAGGTTAATAAGCCTTCCTACAACTAGGAGATAGAGGTACAGGTAGCCGGGTCGTCTAGCGGCCAAGGATGCGGGGCTTTGGCCGAGTAGAAGAAACCCCGTGACCGGGGTTCGAATCCCCGCCCGGCTATTCTTACCTCTTGTCTAGCACGAAGGGGCTGATTTCATCGCCGTACCTGTACCTCGCACTCTCAAGCCTCCGCTTCTGCCACAACATTATTTCGTAGAATTTCCGCGGCGTATCGGCTACGCTTTCGTATGTTCTCCATATTCGTTCAATTTTCTCTAAGTGTTTACTTACCCTCACCGTGAATAGTTTCTGGTAAAGTCCTTCGCCGAATTCCTTACCGAGCTCCTTTTCGAACAGTTTTACCAGGTCTTCATATAGTGGAATATAGCCTGTAGGCGTTTCGATGGCATCTACATCACCGTTAACCCTTAACTCCATCCACTTGAGCCAGACCCTTTTATCGACTTTTTCTGTTAGGTACCTCCCGTGCTTATCTCTCAGGAAGTAGTTTACTCCGAAGACTCTAGGTCTTTCTATTAGTTTTTCACCGAATTTGAAGTGTAGCTCTACGAATGCCCCGGGTGACAGTGGTAGGAAGTCTAGTATTGCAAACGGGTTGAATTCCATTTTGCCGACCTGTCCGAGCACGGCAGCGGTCCTCTCGGATTCTAGCGATGCCCCCTTCGTGACTACGCCGTGATCCCAGTCAAACGACTCCTCAACCGGGACCCATGTGTCAGGGTCTCGCCCCCCGAAGATCATCCCCTTCACGGGCACCCCCATCGGGTCGTTTATCCTCGGATCTACTTTCTCCAGGTAGAAGATACTGGTTGTAAACCTACCATTTGGATGAGATGGCGGTAACTCCGCGCCTCTTTCATCTTTTTTTCCAGGCCACCAATTACCGGCGTAGTTTATACCCGGTTTAGGAGGGGATGCTTTTCCATTCCACCACACTTCTCCCTCTTCTGTAAGCAGAACGTTCGCGAAGATGACCTCGGTGTCCTTCCGGGTCAGTATCTCGTAGATCTCCGGGTCATCGCTCGGGTTTACACCATCTATTATACCGAACATCCCCACCTCCGGGTTAACAGCTCTCGCTAAGCCGTCGACGTTCCTGATTATAGCTAAGTCGTCACCTACTACCGTGTCCGCTATTAACGCCGTTGCCGTCTTACCACAACCAGCTGGAAATGCACCTGTGAAATACGAAATTCTGCCGCCAGGTCCCTTAACACCAACTATAAACATGTGCTCACAAAGCCAGCCTTCTTTGTAACCCATGTCTACGCATATTCTTAGCGAGAGTTTCTTCAAGCCAACGGTGTTACCAGCATACTGCGTGTTCACGCTGTAGACAACCCTGTCGTCGAGGTCTATGTATATTCTCCTTTTGTGTATATTGAGGGACCAGCCATTCTCGTCCCTTTCACCTGCACTGTGTAGGAACCTCATGTAGCGTAGGTCTTCTCTACTCGTAAAGACATCATAGCATACCCGGTA
Organism: Desulfurococcaceae archaeon; assembly: GCA_038845865.1. Taxonomy (NCBI): domain Archaea; kingdom Thermoproteati; phylum Thermoproteota; class Thermoprotei; order Desulfurococcales; family Desulfurococcaceae; species Desulfurococcaceae archaeon. Next base: position 505,324 of record JAWBQJ010000001.1, on the reverse strand, counting down.
CAGTATGTTACTACTGTGGACAACATACGCCGAGTCGGTCACTTGCACACCATAGAGCGTGAATAAGGAGTCCCTGGGGCCGAAGCAGTAAAGCCCAACGTACATCTCCTTACCCTTCATGATCCCCCTGAAGAGCTCCGTCACTTCGGTTAAGGCCTCCCCCCGCTCTTTCGTGTTGATCATGGGAATGGTCACTCCCGGGGGAACGAGGATCCTAGTGTTCTCTCTATCTCGGGCCAAGTCCTTGGGCCCGTCGAAGTGCACGGTGTGAAGCGGATTGTACCTTGAGGGCACCTCCTCCCTGTTCTCAATGGCTTTCTTCCTAATGTAATCGAGATCTTCGCGAGAACCGGTGATAACGAATATCTTGGCGGGCGTCGTCAGTTCCGCTACGTCGAGTATCCATTTCAATAACTCTGTATTCTTTATCTTAGATATCTTCTCTAAATTAGAGCTATCCGTGTACTTGGAGAGCCTCCGAACGATTTCATCTCTTCCATTCCCACCTTCTTCTAGGATTCTGGTGTTTTCCAGCGGCATGGAGCCTCCCCGCGCGTACATACTTTAACCAATGAGGTTATTATGAGTTATTTAGCGTTTCAAAGAGGATCTAGGCCCTTAAGAGCAAGCGCGATAACGCCGAGGACACCTTATCCGCTATTCTTAGGGGTTCCGGTACTGGACTGTACAGACACAGTCTTTTCACCGTGCAGATCGCCTCGTACACGCCCACACCCTGGACATGTATTTTGATCGTCCTCCAAGGCGTCTCCACGTAGATCATGTTCTTGTACACGTCCTCGATGACTCTGTATCTCTCATACCAGTCCGCGAAGTGCTTTTGAAGAGCCGAACGTATTCTCGGCAGGTTCAACGGGTGTGTTTGAATGACGACGACACCTTTACCCGTAGAGTTTGATAACCTGGCCGGATCTACTACGTCAAAACCCGCGTAGGTTACTCCGTCAAGTAGTATTAATGACCCCTTCAAGTTCCTTGAAATCGCCGTTATCGCGTGCTCAGTGGTGTTTAGGTCTACCCTTACCATGGACCAGGCAATTCTTCTAACATCTATTTGCTCGCTAACCTCTACTCCTACGATGTAAGTTACTCCCCTGCCACCCTTATAGCGCACGGGGAAAAAACCATCGTCGTATGCTTCTACTGTGCGTTTAAACAAAGTGCTTTAATGCCTCGTTCACTGCCTTTATTACTTCGTCCTTTACTCTTATGACCTTGGTAAGGCCGTGTCTACCGAGGCTCTTAACTTCCGCAACGATGATGCCCATCATATCTAGCTGTGAAATTATATAACTGATGCTCCTCATGGAAAGGGGTTCTAGGCCCTGCTTCTTGGCTTCTTCAACGTACACGGTGTAGACTTCTCCGGTAGTTGTGAAGCGTTTTTTCATGACCAGATCCACGATGATCTTTAGAACGAGTTTTTGTTGCAGGGGGAGGGCAACTATGCTTTGATATATTCGCCCTTCCTCGATTTCGAGTAACGCCTTCTTAACATGCTCTACCGTAACCTTGTTGACGTTCTCCCTTTCCGCTACCTCTCCGGCTACTCTCAACAAGTCCAGCGCTCTTCTCGCATCACCGTGCTCTCTAGCGGCTAGCGCAGCGCAATACGATATTACACTATCATCTATTACCTCCGAGTGAAATGCCTTTTCAGCACGCTGCTTGAGTATAGTGAAAAGCTGGTCCGCCGTATAGGGCGGGAACACTATCTCCTCTTCCCCTAGACTGGACCTAACACGGGGATCTAGGTTTTCTACGAAGTACAAGTTGTTTGTTATACCGACTATAGAGACCTTGGCCTTTGCCAAGTCCTCGTTTATTCTAAGCAGCTTATAGAGCACGTCGTCGCCGTTACGCTTAACGAAATAGTCTATTTCATCGAGTATTACTATGTGGAGCCCGCCCCAGCTGTCTAGGGCATTAATGTATTTCCTGTACACCTCGCTAAGGGCTAGCCCTGTATACGGTACCCTGAGGCCGAGACTAGACGCTATTGTAGCTAAAACCTTGTAGGCGGTGTCGACTTTTCTCGTGTTTACGTACACGTGATCGATCCTCACGCCCAGTACCGATGCCTTTTCAACTAGCCGTTTGACCACGTACTTAGCTACCACCGTCTTGCCCGTGCCCGTAAACCCGTATAAGAACACATTACTTGGCCTTTCGCCCTTAGCGGAAACGATCATTATCTCTGCCAACTTCGTGATCTCCCTTTCCCGGTGAGGTAGTGTTTCAGGTATGTAATCTGGATGCAAAACTTCCCTGTTCGCAAATACCCGAGACACCAATCCCCGTTTCCTTATAACCTCCTCTATTATGTCCAAGCTATTTAGGTTAACCACTGTGACACCCCTAAATGTAAACTGAGCCCTGTGAGAAACGTCACACTACCAACCACTTAAATTATAAGGAGCAACACAAAAATACTTTTAAACTTAAAAGTACCGTTTAAATTAACGGGTGGGCCGGTAGCTCAGCCTGGAAGAGCGCCCGGTTGGCAATATTACACCAAAATCCGGGAGGTCCCGGGTTCAAATCCCGGCCGGTCCACTTCATTCCGTACTCCACTAACTAACTTTATAAAAGCCCCTGTAACCTTGGAGATAATAAGAGGCTAAAATGCTTCGGAAGTTGATAGATATGGACGAAGAGGTAAACATCCTTGAACACGAACTAGTCCCGAAGCACGAAATAGTGCCGCCTGAGGAGGCCATGAAGATTTTGAAGAAACTAGGTATTGAGCCGTGGCAGCTACCTTGGATTTCAGCGGATGACCCCGTTGTAAAGGCTATAGGTGCTAGACCAGGAGATATAATAAGAGTTATAAGAAAAAGCCCTACTGCCGGTGTGTCGGCTGCCTATAGGTACGTAGTTGTAGAGGTGACTAGGAAGTCTTGAAGGTTCAACTGTCGCATGAAGACCTTTGGATCGTGGCGAAGAGGTATCTCGAAGAAAAGGGCTTAGTCAGGCAGCATTTAGATAGTTACAACAGGTTTACGCGGGAAATACTTCCAGCAATTATTGGAGAATTCAGAGTGATACCCATAACCGAGTCCATTAAAATATATATCGAAAAACCGAGAATAGATAGACCGCAGTGGATAGATATTGACGGCACGGCAAGTTATAAAACCCCGCTGGAGTGCAGAATAAGGAACCTGACATACATGGCGCCCGTTTACGTTACTATTAGAGTAGAAGGAGACGGTATTTACAGGGAAATGAACTTAAAGCTCATGGACTTGCCCGTTATGCTCAAATCGGAAATAGACCCGCTGAGTAAGGCGAGCCCGGAGGAGCTCGTAGAATACGGTGAGGATCCGCGAGATCCAGGGGGTTACTTCATAATTAACGGTAGCGAGCGCGTACTGGTCGCCCAGGAAGACCTTGCAAGCAATACTATCCTAGTAGACTATGGGCAGGAAGGTGCCGGCATAACCCACACCGCCAAGGTCGTCAGCGCGGCTAAAGGTAGGAGAGCCCAGTTAATAGTAGACCGCAGGAAGGACGGCATATTCTACGCTAACTTTCAAGGACACAAGATACCGGCAGTCATACTAATGATAGCTCTCGGGCTTGACACAAGGGAAGTGCTCTATGCCGTAAGTCCCGACCCTTCATATCACAATTACGTACTACCATCAATTCTTCAGGCAGAGCAGATCCTACCTAGACTGGAAATCCCACCAAACCTTTCAGAAGAGGAGATCAAGGCTTACGTGGAGGAGTACAGGAGAAGAATAGTCGAAGAAGCCCTAGATTACGTTGGATCGAGGTTTGCTGTGGGGAGACCGCGCGAAGAGAGGATTGAAAGGGCCCGTAGGCTATTAGATGAGAGGTTGTTGCCACATATAGGAATCGATTCTACTAGAGAAACGAGAATCCTCAAAGCAGTGTTCATAGGTCAAATGATGGCGAGGATCATCGAACTAATGCTAGGACGCAGGAAGCCCGATGACAAGGACCACTATAGGAACAAGAGGTTAAAACTAGCCGGAGACATGCTCGCAACGTTAGTGAGAACGGCACTTGTGGCATTTACGAGGGAACTGCGCGAAGAACTCGAGAAACAGCTTTCAAAGACTAGGAAACTCGAAATCAAAGCGGCATTTAAACACAGCATTATAACGGATAGAATACTACACGCAATGGCAACCGGTAACTGGCCTGGGGGCAGAACCGGTGTCAGTCAGCTACTAGATAGAACTAACATGCTAAGTACACTAAGCCACTTGAGGAGGGTGGTATCACCGTTAGCAAGGGGGCAACCGCACTTTGAGGCGAGGGAGCTTCACGGTACGCAGTGGGGCAGGATCTGCCCCTTCGAAACGCCCGAAGGAGCGAACATCGGTTTAGTGAAGAACCTTGCACTGCTAGTGAACGTGAGCGTGGGTATAGATGACAGGGAAATAGAAGAGCTGCTCTACGAGCTCGGAACAGTGCCGGTCATCACCATGAAAATTAAGGGTAAGGTGCATAGAGGCTACCTAGACGACGTCGTTGAAAGGCTAGAGCGCGGAGAGCTCAAAGGAGACGAGTACGTGGGGTGGGCTAGGGTATTCCTCAACGGCAAGCTCGTAGGCTACCACCCAGACGGCGAACTACTAACTAAAAACCTCAGAAGCCTCAGAAGACGAGGTAGACTTAGCTCCGAGGTAAACGTCGCGTACTTTAAGACGGAACACATCAACGAAGTGGTGATTAACACTGATGCGGGGCGCATAAGAAGACCCCTCATAGTAGTGGAGGGTGGCGCGCCGAAGCTTACAAAAGAGCACGTAGAGAAACTTAAGAAAGGAGAGATAGCGTTCGATGACCTCGTAAAGGCAGGCATAGTAGAGTACCTAGACCCCGATGAAGAAGAAAATGCCTATATAGCCTTAACCCCGGAGGAGGTAATTGAAGAGCATACGCACCTAGAATTGTGGTTACCCGGGATATTCGGGATAACGGCTTCAATAATACCATACGCTGAGCATAATCAAAGCCCAAGAAACATGTACGAAGCCGCCATGGCCAAGCAAGCGCTCAGCTTAAACACGGCGAACTTCCAGGAAAGAGTTGATACGCGCGGACACCTCCTACACTATCCTCAGAAGCCCATTGTAACGACGAAGGCGGCCAGCATCATCGGTTACGATGAAAGGCCAGCTGGACAGAACTTCGTAGTGGCCGTTCTCACCCTGACAGGATATAACATTGAAGACGCCGTAATACTAAATAGGAGTAGCGTTGAGAGGGGGCTCGCGAGATCGACGTTCTTCCGGCTTTATTCGACAGTCGAATACAAATACCCCGGTGGCGTACAGGACGAAATCACGAAGCCTTCGCCTAGTGCGAGAGGGTATAGGGGGCCGCGTGCTTACGAGCTATTAGACGACGACGGAATTATCGCGCCTGAAACGGAGGTCGTAGGAGGAGACGCGCTAGTAGGCAAGGTTAGTCCACCGAGATTCATCAGCGCCCAAGAATACGCCGTAGGCAGCATAACGAGGCAGGACACGAGCATAGCTGTAAGGCACGGTGAGAAGGGAGTAGTGGACGTTGTAATTCTGACCATGGATGATGAAGGCAACAAGCTAGTCAAAGTGAGAGTAAGAGATCCTAGAATTCCGGAACTAGGCGACAAATTTGCCTCTAGACATGGACAAAAGGGAGTAGTTGGGTTGCTAATACCGCAGTATGATATGCCGTTCACGGAGGACGGCGTAACGCCGGACCTGATCATCAATCCCCACGCATTCCCGAGCAGAATGACCGTTGGACAACTCCTCGAAAGCATTGCCGGCAAGGTAGCAGCTCTCCGCGGGGAGCCCGTGGATGCGACGCCGTTCTACAAAGAACGCGTCGAAAACCTAAAAATAGAGCTCAAGAGGTACGGCTACCCTCCAACCGGTGAAGAAGTAATGTACGATGGTAGGACCGGCGAGATGCTTAAAGGACCAGTATTCATTGGTATCGTTTACTATCAAAAGCTACACCACATGGTAAGCGATAAAATACACGCGAGGGCCAGAGGCCCCGTTCAGATCCTGACGCGGCAACCAACTCAAGGACGCTCTAGGGCTGGTGGGTTGCGGTGGGGTGAGATGGAAGTTGATTGCCTCGTAGGCCACGGTGCATCCATACTACTGAGAGAAACTATAAGGGAGAGGAGTGATTTGACAAGGGTTTACATTTGCGAAGAGTGCGGGCTCGTAGGTTACTACGACAAGAACAAGGGCAAGTTCATGTGCCCCGTTCACAAAGACAAGACGGTGCTAAAGCCTATTGATATAACTTATGCATTTAAGCTACTAATACAAGAGCTAATGAGCATGGGTATCAGGCCTAGGCTGTTCGTAGAAGACGTCGTCAAGAGGTGATCTAGACGGCATGATCACAACGCGTATTGCGAGGATACGATTTGGAATCCTCTCACCCGACGAAATACGGAAAATGAGCGTTACCGCGATATCAACAACAGACGTGTACGACAACGACGGCCTGCCCATAGACGGAGGCGTCATGGACAAGCACATGGGCGCGATCGAACCTGGAGAGGTGTGCCCTGTATGTGGAAATACCAGGGACGGCTGCCCCGGCCACTTCGGTCACATAGAGCTCGCTAAACCAATTATACACGTGGGGTTTGTAAAGTACATTCTAATGTACCTTAAAGCCACGTGCGAAGTCTGTGGAAGGCTTAAAATACCTGAAGCGGAGAGGCAGGAGTACTTAAGGCTTCTAAAAGACCTCAGCGACCTCGGACTAGTGTACCTTAAAAAGAGGCTTCACGAGTACATTAGGAAAAAAGCAACATCGACTGCGTCCTGCCCGCACTGTGGCACGCCATCTCGTAAGATTAAGCTCGACAGGCCTTATACCTTCTATGTACAGACGGAAACAGGCCTAAAGAAATTAACACCCAGCGAAATACGTGAAAGGCTTGAAAAAATCCCGGACGAGGATGTTCTACTTCTAGGTGGAGATCCCAAAGATGCGAGGCCGGAGTGGATGGTGATAACAGTCCTACCGGTACCACCTAGGACTGCGAGGCCTTCAATTACGCTTGAAACCGGTATTAGAAGCGAGGACGATCTAACGCACAAGCTCGTAGACATAGTCAGAGTTAATAATAGGCTAAGAGAGCACGTCGAGAGCGGCGCGCCGAGCGCCATTATCGAGGAGGAGTGGGAGTTGCTACAGTACCATGTTGCTACTTACATAGATAACGAGATTTCAGGGGTGCCGGTTGCTAGGCATAGAAGTGGCAAGGTTCTTAAAGGAATAGCGCAAAGGTTGAAGGGTAAAGAAGGCAGGTTTCGCGGAGATCTTAGAGGCAAGCGCGTTGACTTCTCAGCGAGGACGGTGATAAGCCCCGATCCGAGCCTCAGCATTAACGAGGTTGGTGTACCCGAGGAAATAGCCAAGATGCTGACAATACCCGAGAGGGTCACCCCGTGGAACATTGAGTTCTTGAGAAAATTCGTACTAAACGGGCCTGACAGGTGGCCCGGGGCAAACTACGTAATAAGGCCTGATGGGAGGAAGATCAGCCTCAAGTACGTTGACAGGAAGACAGCAGCTGAATCCCTTGAGCCTGGATTTATCGTTGAAAGGCACCTACTGGATGGAGACATAGTGCTGTTTAACAGGCAACCATCACTTCACAGGATCTCGGTAATGGCTCACGTGGTCAGGGTACTGCCCTACAAGACTCTCAGATTAAACCCGCTGGTCTGCCCACCGTATAATGCTGATTTCGATGGAGATGAGATGAACTTGCATGTACCGCAAGGCGAGGAGGCGAGAGCCGAGGCAAGGATACTCATGCTCGTAGAAAAGCACGTATTGACGCCTAGATATGGCGGCCCGATTATAGGGGGTTTACAAGACTTTATTAGCGGGGCTTACCTCTTAACGGTTAAATCGACTATCCTCACGAAGGATAAGGTAGCTACAATTTTATCCGCTGCCGGGTACTTCGGGCCGTTACCTGAACCAGCTATACTAAAGCCTAGGGAGTATTGGACCGGTAAGCAGCTCATATCCTTGTTCCTCCCGAAGGACTTCAATTATAGGAGGAACTCTAAACTAGGTAGTGCGTCGGCCTACCGTTGCATTGATGAAGACTGCCCGCACGATACTCTAGTAATAGTGAAAAACGGCATCTTGCTGGAAGGGGTCCTGGATAAGGCGAGTATAGGTAGAGAGGAACCTGAAAGCATAGTACACTGGCTCATTAAGGAGTACGGCGAAGACTTTGGCCGGTTCTTCATGGACAAGACGTATAAGATGTTCATTAGGGTATGCGAGATGCACGGTTTCACTATGAGTTATGACCACCTAGTGCTAAACGAAGTCGCGAGGAAGTCCGTCGAATTGATAATTAAGGACGGCCTCGAAGATGTAGACGAGCTGATTAAGCAGTATAGAGAGGGGAAGTTAACGCCGAGGCCGGGTAAAACGCTCGAGGAAAGTTTAGAAGACGAGATAATCGATACGCTCTCGAAGAAGCTACTAGATAAGGTGGCAGACGTGATCACCCAGCATTTCCTACTGAACAACCCCGTAGTCATCATGGCCCGTACAGGTGCTCGTGGAAACCCGATAAACTTAACACAAATGTCCGGCTTACTCGGCCAGCAAACGGTAAGGGGTAGGAGGTTAACGAGAGGGTTCGGCGGCAGAATGCTACCACACTTTAAACCAGGCGATATTAGCGCGGAAGCGAGAGGCTTCATCAAATCAGGATTCGTTAATGGCCTCAACCCGCTCGAACTATTCTTCCACGCGGCCGCCGGCAGAGAAGGCTTAATAGATACAGCAGTTAGGACGAGTCAATCAGGTTACATGCAGAGGAGGCTAATCAATGCACTACAAGATTTGAAGGTGTTCTATGATGGAACGGTCAGAACGGCGTCTGGGGAAGTTGTGCAATTGCTATACGGTGAGGATGGAGTCGACCCGATGAAAAGCGACCATGGAAAGGCTGTTAACGTGGATAGAATACTAGAAAAATACACGGCGTGGTAACCGTGGCGGCCGCTTATCTTAGAGAAGAAGATGTTGACGTTTTACTGGAAAAAGCCAAGAATGAGCTCGCACCCCAGCTTTACGAGGAACTCTCCAAGAAACTCAAAGACCTCGTGAGAAAGCGGAAATTAACAGCCGAGGTAGTAGCCGGCATTATTGAGGAGGTTGTAAGGAAATACCACGAATCCTTAATAGACCCCGGCGAAGCTGTAGGTACGATAACAGCACAGAGCATCGGAGAGCCCTCCACTCAGATGACCCTAAGGGTCTTCCACTACGCCGGTGTGAGGGAATACAACGTCACGCTAGGCCTCCCCCGTTTAATAGAGATCGTTGATGCTAGAAAGTACCCGGAAACACCGATAATGGAAATATACTTAAACGATCACGTGAAGTACGACCTAGACAAAGTCAAGGAGATAGCTAGACAAATCGAGTTAACCTTCATTGAAAACGTTACGGAAGAGCTCAGCATAGATTACACAGAGGGCGTTGTAATACTAAGATTGGACAGGGAAATGCTGGCCGATAAAGGTGTAACAGTCGAGCAGGTTACAAGGGTATTAAGCGAACTCGACATAGGCGAGGTTAAAGTATCGGACGAAAACCCCTTCGAGGTGCAAATAGCTCTATCCGAGGAGTACTTAGATCCCGTGAAGATCGAAAAGCTGAGAACGAGGATTCTCCAAGCGAGGGTTAAAGGGATTAAAGGCATAAAGAAGACGATCATCCAGCGAAGAGGAGACGAGTACATCATAATTGCCGAGGGAAGCAACTTGGAGGAGGTAATGCGTGTTCCCGGCGTGAACTGGAGAAAGGTCTACACGAACAGTATTCACGAGGTTGAACGAGTCCTCGGCATTGAGGCTGCTAGAACGGCTATAATCAAGGAAATCAAGAACACACTCGATGATCAGGGATTAGACGTTGACATAAGGCACATCATGTTACTAGCCGATATGATGACGTGGACTGGTCACGTAAGGCAAGTGGGTAGGATGGGCATTGCTGGGGAGAAGCCGAGTGTTCTCGCAAGAGCCACTTTTGAGACAACGGTACAAAAGCTTGTAGAAGCAGCTGTAATGGGTGAAGAGGACCTATTGCCTAGTGTGACGGAAAATATTATAATAGGCCAGGTCATTCCTGTAGGTACGGGGCTTGTACAGGTCTACATGAACCCCAACGTGTTCAGAGAAAGGGAACAGCAAGGAGGTGAGTGATGTGTCTACAAGTGTATCAAAGCCGGAACTAATCAAAGCAATTCAAACAGCCGCGAGAACCGGTCACGTAGTGTACGGTTCTAGAGAGGTAACTAAGCTTGCTCTACATGGAAAAGCAAAGCTCATTATAATCGCGGTAAACGCCCCTCCCGAGGTCAAGAACGACGTTACGCACTACGCCAAGTTGAGTAACATACCAGTGATATTCTTCGATGGCACCAATGTAGAGCTTGGAGGCGTTATTGGAAGACCGCACAGCGTCGCCGTTCTCGCGGTAGTGGATCCCGGTCAGTCGGGTATTTTAGAGATGGTTAAAGGTGAACGGTAATTGAATAATAACAAAGTACAAGTGAGGATTACACCGGAGGAGTTCCGGTACATGGCCCTACTAAGCGAGTTCACTAACACGACGGTAAGGGATTGCATAATTGACGAGGAAAGCAACCGTATAATATTCCTAGTAAATCCCGACGAAGTGGGTAAAGCGATAGGTCCGCGCGGATTTTACGTGCAGCAACTCAGGAAGATACTCAATAAGAACATTGAAATAGTCGGTTACAGCGACAAGTTAGAGGATCAGGTGAAACTCGCCCTCACGCCGGCTAGAGTCACGGATATGAAGCTCGTAACGAGACCCGACGGTACAAGAATACTCTACGTAGCAGTGCACCCTTCAGACAAGGCGATAGCTATTGGTAAGGGGGGTAAGAACATACAGAAACTAAGGTTAATACTTAAAAGACACTTTGGCGTGGACTCCGTAATAGTTGCTTAAATGTGTTTTTAAGATAGTTTAGAATAGTGAATAACGGGCTCCAAGCGTTCGAGGTGCTTATAAATGCCTGGAAAGAAGGGTCCCAACGGGCTTTACGCGGCGAGAAAGCTTAAAGAGAAGAGGAAAAAGTTCAGGTGGTATCAACGAGAATACAAGTGGAGAGCGCTTAGAAAGGCCGGGCTAACCAAGGACCCGCTAGAAGGGGCGCCCATGGCGCGCGGCATTGTATTAGAGAAAGTAGGTGTAGAGTCACGTAAACCCAACTCTGCTCTTAGAAAATGCGTTAGGGTTCAATTAGTAAAAAACGGTAAGGTTGTTACGGCCTTCGTGCCGTGGGATGGCGGTATAAACATGATAGACGAGCACGACGAGGTCGTCATAGAAGGCATTGGTGGAACGCTCGGCGGGGCTATGGGTGACATTCCGGGAGTGAAGTACAAAGTAGTAATGGTTAATGGCGTTTCGCTTAAAGCCCTATGGTTAGGTAAAAAGCAAAAACCCGTTAGATGAGCAGGTGCACTTAGTTGAGCGAGCAAGCTGCAGGCATTCAACTGGAAATAGAAGAAGTGAAGCTGTTTGGGAAGTGGAGCTACAACTGGGTTGACGTTAGAGATCCCAGCTTGAAGAAATACTTGTGCTTTAAGCCAGTACGTCTACCGCACAGTGGCGGTAGGCACGAGCACAGAAAGTTCGGTAAGGCAGAAGTGCCCGTGGTGGAGAGGCTAATAAACAAGCTCATGATGCCTGGTAGGAACACGGGGAAGAAGCACCTAGCCTATAACATCGTGAAAAAGGCATTCGAGATAATATACCTCAGGACAGGGGAAAACCCCCTTCAGGTCTTAGTGCGCGCGATAGAAAACTCAGCGCCTAGGGAGGACACTACGAGGATAATGTACGGTGGTATAGTCTACCACGTATCGGTGGACGTATCACCGTTAAGGCGCATCGATGTAGCACTAAAGCACATCACGGAGGGTGCCAGGTTAAAGGCGTTTAATAATCCACTACCCATAGAAGAGGTGCTCGCCGAGGAGATAATACTAGCGGCGAATAACGATCCAAAGAGCTATGCCGTTCAAAGGAAGGACGAGATAGAGAGGATAGCCTTAAGTAGCAGGTAGCTTTATTTTCGATCGTCCCGCAAGAGTCCCCGTGCGCACTGCTCTCGAAGACGCCTAGAACGATTGCGAACACCTCTACATGAATGCGTTCCCCGAGCAGTACAGCGAAATAGCGCTCTAAGTTCAACCTCAACCAACTGGGATAAGCCAGTAAAAGCCAAAACGACCTCATAGCATCGGTGCCGTTAATGGTTAAAGCTACTTGTGCATGTAGAGTCTTGCCTGGAGGGTAAACTTTATAAGCATAATTTACAATCTACCGAGAAAAAGGTACAGGGGATTAAGATATGAGCTTTGTACAGAAACCCCACTTGAACCTGGTAATAATAGGGCACGTAGACCACGGCAAAAGTACAATGGTAGGTAACTTGCTGTACCGTCTAGGGTACTTCGACGAGAAGACTCTAAGGGAGCTGGAAGAGCAGGCCAAGAAGATGGGTAAAGAGAGCTTCAAGTTCGCCTGGTTGCTTGACAGGCTCAAAGAAGAGAGGGAGAGAGGCTTAACAATATCTCTATCCTACATGAGGTTCGAGACCAAGAAGTACTTCTTCACTATTATTGACGCGCCGGGACACAGAGACTTCGTTAAGAACATGATTACCGGTGCAAGCCAGGCTGACGCCGCAATACTCGTCATAAGCGCAAGAAAAGGCGAGTTTGAGGCTGGCATGAGCGCGGAGGGACAGACGAGAGAACACGCCATCTTAGCGAGGACGATGGGTATAAACCAGCTAATAGTGATAATTAATAAAATGGACGCTACGGAACCACCCTACAGTGAGAAGAGGTACAAGGAGATCGTAGAGATCGTGAGCAAGTTCCTAAAGAGCATCGGCTACGATCCGGGCAAGATACCTTTCATACCGATATCCGCCTGGACTGGCGAGAACCTGATAGAGAGATCACCTAATATGCCGTGGTACACGGGGCCAACCCTCGTCGAAGTCCTCGACACGTTGCAAATCCCGCCAAAGCCCGTAGATAAGCCCCTTAGACTGCCAATTCAAGACGTCTACTTGATATCAGGTGTAGGCACAGTCGCAGTCGGTAGGGTAGAATCGGGTGTTTTGAAAACGGGCGATAGAGTAGTAGTAATGCCACCAGCGCTCGCGGCCGAGGTCAAGTCTATCGAGACTCACCACGTTAAGATAGAGAAGGCGGAGCCCGGAGACAACATTGGTTTTAACCTAAAGGGCGTAGAAAAGAAGGATCTCAAGCGCGGTGATGTAGTCGGGCACCTTGAGAACCCGCCAACGGTTGTTGACGAATTCACAGCCAGAGTAATGGTCGTGTGGCATCCCACGGCCATAGCAGTTGGATACACGCCGGTAATTCACATCCACACCGCTAGCATCGCGTGCAGAATCACGGAAATCGTGGCCAAGATCGATCCGAGAACTGGTAAGGAACTGGAGAAGAATCCCCAGTTCATTAAGCAGGGAGATATCGCGATCGTGAAGTTCAAGCCCATAAAGCCGCTGGTAGCAGAAAAATACGCGGAGTTCCCAGGACTCGGAAGGTTCGCAATGAGAGACATGGGTAAAACAGTAGGGATAGGGCAAGTAATTGAGGTAAAGCCTACTCAAATAGCTATTAAGAAGTAAACAACAAGAGTACTTTTTAGCGTAAAGTAGAAATTTGCTTTTTCGACATAATAAGTAGAAGGGATCGTGGTTGTCTTCGCAGAGAATGGTTAAGATCAGGATGTGGAGCACTAACGTGAAGGTACTCGAAGACTTTGTATCAAAACTAGTTGACATAGCGAAGAAAAGCGGTGTTAAGGTTAGTGGACCTGTACCCCTACCCACGAAAAAACTCACGATAAGAACACTTAAACTACCTCACGGAGAAGGCAAGAAAAAGTATGAAAAATGGGAAATGAGAATACATAAAAGGCTGCTCTACGTGGCCGAAGACGAGCGGGTAATGAAGCAACTAATAAGGGTTAGAGTGCCACCGGAGGTGTGGATCGAGATCGAGCTTTGAAGGGAATTTAACCCTCCGAGTTTTTATATTTCTAAGTGGGAAGCCGGGGTGCCCGAGCGGCCTAAGGGGCTGGCCTGGAGAACGATTGGAAAGCCAGTGGGGGTTTGACCCCCGCGCGGGTTCGAATCCCGCCCCCGGCGTATTTCGAGTTTTTAAGGCTTTTTTAGAATAGAGTTTAAAAGCCCTATAAGGTCTTTAAGGATGAACTAGGGTTTACGTATCTACAGTGCTTACGGTGAAGAATGTTTGAAGAGGGAATTCAGGAGGATTATCAGAATATTGGAAACGGACGTGGACGGGGAGCTTCCACTAATATATGGCCTTTCAGTAGTCAAGGGCATCGGGCACAACTTCGCGTTAGCGGTCTGTAAGACGCTAGGTCTAGACTCCTCCATGAGAACAGGCTATTTGACAGATGACGAGATCAAGAATATTGAAGCCGTGGTGAGGGAGCCGGGTAAATACGGTTTGCCTACGTGGTTTTGCAATAGAAGAAGAGACCGCGCTACCGGCGAAAACATACACTTAACCGGTGCTAACCTGCTATTTTACGTCAAGGAGGACATAGAACGCGAGAAGAGGATGAGGAGCTGGCGCGGAATTAGGCATGCACTAGGCTTGAAAGTACGCGGTCAAAGAACTAGGACTACCGGTAGAACCGGCATAACGGTCGGCGTGAAGAGGAAGAAGACCACCCAGCAACAAAAGAAGTAGCAGGTGCGATCAGCATGGGCGATCCTAGGAAATCCCGAAGGATGTGGATGGGTCCTAGACATCCGTGGCGCAAAGAAAGGCTGCTCGAAGAATCCAGGTTAGTGGGCATTTACGGGCTTCGAAATAAAAGAGAGCTGTGGAAAACAACGACCCTGGTAAGATACTTTAGGCACCGTGCAAGAGCCCTACTCGTCGCTCCGCCCGAAGTGCGTGAAAGGGAGGAAAAAGTGCTCGTGGAGAAGCTAATTAAGTTGGGGTTGCTTAACGAGGGGGCTAAGCTAGACGACGTAATGAACCTCCACGTAGAAGACCTGCTTGAAAGGAGGTTGCAGACACTGGTTTACAGGAAGGGGCTCGCGAAGAGCATATACGAAGCAAGACAACTCATCGTTCATGGGCACATCGCCGTTGGTGGAAGGAGGGTGAGGTCCCCCGGCTATATAGTATCAAGAGACGAAGAGCAGCTGATAGGCTATTACCACAAAAGCCCACTTGCAGGAGTCCAGGCACAGGCCGCTTCGTAGTCCTCGTGCACGGGGTGAGCTAGGATGGCGTTCGCATTTCGGGAACTTAGATGGGGGATCGCACACATATACAGTAGCTCTAATAACACCATAATACACATCACAGACCTCTCGGGTGCCGAGACTGTTAGCATGTGGAGTGGGGGAAGAGTAGTTAAAGCTGACAGGGAAAAGCCGAGTCCTTACGCGGCTATGTTGGCGGCGTCGAGAGCTGCTACCGAGACCATGGATAAGGGTGTAACTGCATTACACATCAAAGTAAGAGCACCTGGAGGGCACGGCCCTAAGACTCCGGGACCGGGCACTCAAGCTGCTATTAGAGCCCTTGCACGCTCGGGATTCATAATCGGCAGAATAGAAGACGTCACTCCAATACCTCACGATACCACTAGGAGGCCGGGTGGTAGGAGAGGTAAGAGGCTCTAGCAGGTGTTTTTCTTGAAAATGGAAATACTCGAAAAGACGCCATTCTCGGTAAAACTACGCGTTAAGGATGTGCCTTTGCACCTCTTGAACTCGATTAGAAGGGCCTCCATGAGCGAGGTGCCCACTATGGCGATAGACTACGTCATATTCGTTGAAAACTCGAGCGTGTTCTACGATGAATACATTGCTCACAGGCTCGGCTTAATACCACTAAGAAGCGAAGAAGCCTACGATAGGTATAAGCCACCCGAAGAATGCGCTGAGGCTGGTGAGAAACGGGTGTTTTCAATGGACTGCTTCGCGAAGCTGGACTTAGAGGTAGAAGGCCCTGAAACGGGTGTGATTACCGTTTACAGCAAGGACTTTGTAACAAGCGACCCCTATGTGACTCCCGTTCACGAGAACATCCCCATAGTTAAGCTGATCAAGGGCCAGAGAGTGAAGCTCGAGGCGTTCGCGAGGCTTGGACGCGGTAAAGAGCACATCAAGTGGAGCCCCGTCACGGTAGCTGTGCACAAATACGTACCGGTAATCACCGTTAAGGAAACGTGCACGGCGTGCGGTAAATGCGTTGATGCATGCCCGCGTGGCATTTTACGAGTAGAGGGCTCCAAAGTCGCTGTAAATGAACTGCAAGCCTTATCCTGCAGTTTTTGTAGACTCTGTGAAGAGGTGTGCGATGTACACGCCATTAGCGTTTCTCACCGCGAGAACGAGTACATACTCTACCTAGAGCTCACGGGTGCTTTGAGTGCACGTAGTGTTCTTCTCGAGGCATCTAACATTCTCATAAAGAAGCTCGGTGAGTTAGAAGAAAAATTGAAAAACCTAGGTGTCATTAGATGAATCCACCCGGTAAAAAGACTAATTTAGTGTTAAGAGAGCTCATTGAGATCTTACTGAAGTACTCCAGCAAGTACAACGCCAAGGTCTGGAGGGCTGTGGCGGAGGAGCTGAATAAGCCCTCCAGAATGAGGAGAGCCGTAAACATAAGCAGAATTAACAGGTACACTGAGCACGGGGACTGCGTGGTCGTACCTGGAAAGGTTCTCGGCGCGGGCGAGCTAGACCACCCCGTAGTAGTTGCAGCATTTAGTTTTTCGAAAACGGCAATCGTGAAAATACAAAGAGCGGGGGGCCGCGCGGTAAGCATATTTGAGCTTCTGCGGGAGAGGCCGAACGGATCTAATGTGAAGATTATAGGGTGATGACGTGCAAGAAGCAGCACAGCCCATACTCTACGTAGATGCCAGTGGGCACGTGCTAGGTAGACTGGCAAGCATTGTAGCCAAGAAGCTACTTGAAGGGCATAGAGTCTACGTTTTTAACGTCGAAAAAGCCGTACTAAGTGGAGAGAAACGAAGAGTTATAGAAAGTTACAAGCTACTCTTCAGGGTAAAAACCCATCTAAATCCCGACAAGTACGGTATTAGAAGGCCTAGAAGCCCCGTTAACATATTCAAGCGCGCTGTGAGGGGAATGCTACCAATGGACAAGCCTCACGGCAAGGAGGCCTTTAAGAGGTTAAAAGCGTATATAGGGGTTCCACCAGAATACTCTAAAGTAGATCTTACGAGGTTCCCGGAGGCGATGTGCACTAGGCTACGTGGAGAGTACATAACAATTGAGGAGCTCGCGTTCGCGATGGGCTGGAGGGGTGCAAGAAAATGAGCCAGGGCGAGGCGGAGACAACTTATAAAATCGTGGTGGCGACGGGGAAGAGAAAGACCAGCATTGCACGAGCAATTATAAAACCAGGTGAGGGCAGAGTCTGGATCAACGATGTGCCGCTCGAAATGCACCCGGTTGAGATGGCCCGTGAGAAGATCGCAGAACCCCTAACCCTTGCAGGAAACCTGGCTAAGCTGGTCGATATAAGGATCAGTGTCAGGGGAGGCGGGGTCATGAGCCAGGCCGATGCGTGTCGCATGGCCATTGCGAGAGGCCTACTGGAGTACTTCAGTGGGCATCAAGAAGAACTCAAGAAGATATTTAGGGAATATGATAGACACATGCTAAGCGGTGACCCGCGGCAAACAGAGCCTGAAAAATGGGGTAGGTATAGTGCTAGAAGGAGGTGGCAGAAGAGCTACAGGTGACCGGCTATGCTATTCCCTGTAAGGTGTTTTACATGTGGTGCAACAATCGGCCATCTCTGGGAAGAGTACATTAAGAGAATTAAGCGCGGAGAGCATCCGAGTAAGGTTCTAGATGACCTGGGCATTAAAAGGTATTGCTGTAGAAGAATCTTTCTCTCACACGTAGACGTTGCCGACGAAATACTTCATTTCCCCAAGATCTCTTAAGGTGATCATGATGTCGGATGAGGCAAGGCAGCAGATCACGATCGAGCTCCTCGTACCAATAGATAAGTACCTCTCTGCGGGAGTCCACATCGGAACACATATTTGTACAAAGTTCGCAGAACCCTTTGTATACAGGGTGCGCTCAGACGGCGTTTACATTCTTGACATCAAGAAAATAGACGAGAGGCTTAGAATAGCGGGTAGGTTCCTGGCAGGATTTGACCCCACGAAAATAGCCGTGGTGTCAGTTAGATTGTACGGTAGGAAACCCGTTGAAAAGATGTGCCAGTATTTACAGTGCAAGCCGTTCACAGGCAGATTCTTACCAGGAACGTTCACTAATCCGACGCTTAAATGGTACTTTGAACCAGATGCGATTGTTTTAGCCGATCCCAGGGCGGATTCTCAGGCGTTAAAGGAGGCAGCTGAAATAGGAATACCCGTCGTTGCCTTCGTAGACACGGATAACAAGACGGAATATATCGACCTAGTAATACCCGGTAACAACAAGGGGAGAAAAAGCCTCGCCCTTCTCTACTGGATCCTGACAAGGCAGGTGCTGAGGGAGCGGGGCATAATACCCCCTAACGCGGACCTGCCTGAACAACCAACAGAGTTTGAAACATCCGTCTAACCGCCCCCTTCCCGGTTTTATAGCCTAGTCTAAAGCGGCTTACTGCCGGTTCTCCCAGGCTTTCCTCCATGGTTCGTCACGAATCTGGGAAACTGGGGGGTCCGTTATCCGTTCTTTACTTTACGCTTTCTCACCGTTTCCAGGATTACCGGTTTTCATTGGTGGTCCACCTTCATGCCTATTGATGGGCATTCCGGTTAGATGCCGACCGGACACGAGTCCCGCATTCCAAGGTGGAGGGGATCAGCTAGTAAATAAGCCCGCGTAACATATAAAAGTATTGATATAGCAAGGTGGGCCGTTTGAGGAAAGTTAGGCGTCCTGCGGTTGCAGGGTATTTTTACCCTAGTGATAGAGGCAGACTTATAGAGAGCATTGAGTGGTGTTTTAAACATAAGCTCGGTCCTGGAGACCTGCCCAAGCTCTCTACTGAGAGGAGAAGAAACACTATCGGATACGTCGTACCTCACGCGGGCTACATGTACAGCGGCCCTATTGTAGCACACGCGTACTATGACATGGCAGGAGAGGGCATCCCAGAAACCGCGATCATTCTGGGCACTAATCACACGGGATACGGTAAACCCATATCCATATACCCGGAGGGACTGTGGGAAACCCCTCTGGGTCAACTACAGGTCGACTCAGAATTGGGCACACTAGTGACTAAGTACAGCGAGCTCGCGGACTTTGATGTGTACGCGCATTTGGAAGAGCACTCCATCGAAGTTCAACTGCCATTCCTACAGTACATATACGGTGATAAGGTAAAGATTCTACCGATAGTCGTGGGCATACACACCCCTGAAGCGTCTAAAGACCTGGCATCGGCAATACTCAAGGCTACCAGAGAGCTTAATCGCGACGTAGTGGTCTTAGCCAGTAGCGACTTTAACCACTACGAGCCGCACGAAGTAACGGTCGAGAAGGACATGTCAGCTATAAACAAGGTTCTTGAGTTAAATACCGAAGAGTTCTACAGAACTATAGTTGAAAGAGACATAAGCATATGTGGCCCAGGAGGTATAATGACTTTAATGGAAATAGCCAAGTCCCTTAATGCGCGGGGAACTCTTTTAATGCACGCTACGAGTGGCGATGTCGGGGGGGATAAATCAGCCGTTGTGGGCTACGTCAGCGTAAAGTTCTACCTATAAAAGCAGAATAGAGGCTGTGTCCAGCACGCCTACTGGTGCTCGGCGTGGACGAGGTCCACATCCGGCGAAAACTAGAGCACATAGGTATATGCTTGAAAGAAGACACAACGTTCGAGAACAACTGTAAAGAGCTCTTCGACGAGATTATACTCATACACCAGGCACTGCCTGGTGTCGACTACAACGAGGTAGATCTATCAACGGAATTTCTAGGTTACGAGTTAAAAGCCCCTCTGGTAATAGAGGCGATCACTGGAGGCCATGTCCAGGTAAAGGCAGTCAACGAGAAGTTGGCGATGATCGCGAACGAATATGGCATTTCCATAGGGACCGGTAGCCAGAGGCCGATCCTGACGTCTAATTTCAGCGATGAAGTGGTCGAAACGTATAGGGTTGTACGGGAAAGGGCTCGGGACGTGCCCGTAATAGGCAATATAGGCATTACACAAATCCGCCTCCTCAGCGTTGAGGACGTAAAAAGACTTGTAGACAGTATACAAGCCGATGCACTAGCTATACACTTGAACCCCGCCCAGGAGCTCGTCCAGCCAGAAGGTGATAGAAACTTTAAAAAAGACATATTACTTAGAATAGCTGACCTCGTCAAGGAGCTGGGAATCCCCATAATGGTAAAGGAAGTCGGTAATGGGCTATCCATGGAGACTATTAAGAGCTTCCGAGAAATGGGGGTCAGGATATTTGACGTTGCGGGAGCTTGCGGGACGAACTGGGTTAAGGTAGAGGCATATAGGAACCCCGAGAAGTCTCTTTTACGCGAAGTTGGGCTATCGCTGTCCAACCATAAATGGGGCATACCTACCCCCCTTTCCCTTGTTGAGTCGAGGGCGGCGAGTCCCGATTCAACGATTATAGCTAGCGGAGGTGTCTGGAACGGTATTTATGCGGCGAAAATGTTCGCGCTTGGCGCGGATCTTGCCGGCTTTGCGCGTCCAATACTTAAGGCGCTCGTGGAGCACGGCTATGAAGGGGCTAGGAAATACCTAGAAAGGTACATTGCTGAGTTAAGAGCCGTAGTATTCCTAGCCGGTGCTGAAAATGTCAGAGAGCTACGGGCAAAGCCCATAGTGCTGGGACCCCGGCTGGTCGGCTACATGAGTGCCCGAGGTATAAATGTCGAGGACTATATCAAGAAAACGAGACGAGGCGCAATTGGGTGAGCGAGCAATACTCGTTTCCCGAAGTATACGTCGCCGGCGTTCAAGGTAAAAAGTGCCTTTGCGATGAGAACGGGAAGTATGTTGTCGTGCCCTGCGCAGGTGATCTAGGCTTTTGCGTTAAAGTTTACGGTAGCATTCCCTACGAACAGGCGTTAAACTATATCGACCTACTGGAAGCAAGGGTACGCGTATCGATGGCTATTTTACAGGGTAAGCCCGGAGAAGCAGTGTATGAAGGCTTCCTATTGGAAAGGGGTGTAAATGTGTGCCTCCAGGAGATATTGGGAAACCACATGTACCTCTACGTGAAGGAGGGCATGAGTATTGAGAGAGAACATACCATCGCGCACGTTATAACGGGCAAGTTAGAGATAAGAAGTATCAGGTCTACGTGTGAAGGGTTAGTTGCCCTCGTAGTGGATATGCCCTGGGAGGAGCCTAGGAAAGCAGTAGTGGTGGTTACGAATGTCTATAGACCAGTCACTGCTAGAAAAGGTACGTGAAACCGCATACAAGCATGCACTTTTAAATGCGGTTAAGCACGAGGGAAAGGCCGATTTAAAGGCCGTTACCTCAAAAGTGGCTGCCGAGCTTCCCGAAGTACGCAAAAATATGAAGGCAGTTATTGAACTCGTGAAGAGCATCGTGGAGGAAGTAAATAGGCTAACTCTCGATGAGCAGCTTAGAATAGTGAAGAGCAACTGGCCAGAGCTACTCGAAGAAAAGGTACAGGAGTTTAAGAGGGAGCTCCCACCCCTACCCAACGCAATAGAAGGCAAGGTCGTAACGAGGCTAGCGCCGAACCCGGACTTTTCACTTCACCTAGGTAATGCAAGACCGGCTCTTCTAAACTACTGGTACGCGAAGATGTACAAGGGCAAAATGATCTTGAGGTTCGAAGACACCGATCCCAGGATTAAAGCGCCGTATCCTGATACTTACGAGTCCATCAAGATGGACTTGAAATGGCTTGGCATCTCTTGGGATGAGGAGTACGTTCAGAGTATCAGGCTTCCCATATTTTACGAAGTGGCCAAGGAGCTGATCAAGCGCGGGGGCGCATACGTGGATCTTTGTGACAATAAAACTTTTAAAGTCTACAGGAACCAGGGCAAGGCGTGCCCTCATAGGGACAAGCCGGTGGAGAATCAACTGAACGAGTTTGAAAAAATGCTAGGAGGATCCTACGGGGAGGGAGAGGCCGTTTTACGCATTAAAACCGACTTACACCACGTAGACATAAGTGTCCGTGACTGGGTCGCTTTCAGGGTCATAGATACGACGAAGACCCCGCACCCGATAACGGGTGAGAAGTACATCGTATGGCCTACTTACAACTTCGCAGCGGCCGTAGATGATCATTTAATGGGTGTAACGCACATTCTCCGCGCGAAGGAACACATCACTAACACTGTTAAACAGAAGTACCTCTATGATCACATGGGCTGGAAATACCCGGAAACAATACACTTCGGAAGACTTTCACTCGAAGGAGTCATACTCAGCAAGTCCAAGACAAAAAAGTTGATAGCTGAAAAAGGCATAATTTCCTACTCTGATCCGAGGCTAGGAACGATCCAGGGCCTTCGTAGACGCGGTATAGTGAAGGAGACTGTGTGGGAATTAATAAAAAGTGTCGGCGTAAAGGGCATCGACGCCAGGATAACTCTTGTGAACTTGTACGCGATCAACAGGGCAATCGTGGATCCTGCTGCCAATAGGTATATGGCCGTTGAAGAACCGGTGTACTTGGTGTTGCGTAATATAAAAGACGAGTTGAAAGCCCTCATACCCATCCACCCCTCGAGAAAAGAGCACCATACCTATGTAATTGCAGATGGCGCGAAGGTCATGGTTTCTAAAAGCGATTTTCATAGCGTACGGAGTGGTCTATTTAGGTTGATGGGCCTTGCGAACTTCGTCGTTAAAGGGACCTGGGAATCCGAAGGGATGCTAGTGTACGTAGCTGAACTACACAGTGTTGAGCACGATGTCGCTAAAAAGTACAATGCACCGATTATACAGTGGGTTCCTGAGACCGAGCACGTAAAGTCGGTGATGCTAAAACCCGTGGGATTGGAATTAGAGGAAAGGACTCTTTACATCGAGCGTCGTGTACTAAACGAAAAAGTCGACTCAATCGTTCAGCTATACAGGATTGGTTTTGCCAGGGTAGATAGCGTCCACGAAAACGCCATAACGCTGATCTTCGCGCACGAGTAGGTAGATGATTCAAGTTTATAAGACTTGTTTCGCTATTAAACACACTATACGGGACGACTTGAGGAGGAGGATGACCATGTCAAAACCGTTTTACATAAGGTTCGACGTACCACCGGAGCTAGCCGAGAAGACGTACGAGGCCGTGAAGAAGGTCCGTGAAACAGGCGGGAAGATAAAGAAGGGCACTAACGAGACAACTAAAGCGGTTGAAAGAGGCTTGGCAAAACTCGTCATCATAGCAATGGACGTAGACCCCCCCGAAATAGTCGCGCATTTACCAATACTCTGCGATGAGAAGAAAATACCATACACTTACGTACCGAGTAAAAAAAGGCTTGGCGAGGTCACAGGCATAGAAGTCGCAGCAGCGTCGGTCGCGATCATCGAGGCGGGAGGCGCGAAAGACCTAGTTGACGAGATCGTCAAGAAAGTCCAGGAAATTAGGGCGCAGCGCGGTGTGTAGGTAATACGTAACTAGTACACAACAATATAACAGTTAGGATATTTTTGTATTCTTATATTCTTAAACCCCATTCAGCGCCACGATTTTTAACCACTCATCTCCTTGTTGTTAATTTCCTTGCTTCTCTCTCAGTCTCTCTGAGAACAATTATGTCCCCAATTCTTACAGGGCCTTTTACGTTTCTAGTAATAACCCTTCCCTTATCCCTACCTTCGAGTATTCTGACCCTAACTTGCGTTATTTCGCCTGTTACACCTGTACGGCCCAGTATTTGTATGACCTCGGCCGGAAAACCTATCTCCTCTACTATATTTACCTTGGGGGGTTCGAATACGATCTTTGCGGCGTGCCCATCGTTCTCCGACAAGCCGTTCACCACTCGTAAAGCCGTTGAGGAATAATACTTTTAAAGCCTTTTAAAAATCTATTACTAAGCCTTAGAGGAGAAGTGATTATGCCACGGCAGTCCAACTGCTCATTCTGCGGAAACCCGGTAGAGCCTGGTACGGGATTAATGTACGTGCTAAACGATGGAACTATACTGTGGTTTTGTAGTAGGAAGTGCTTTAAGAGCTACCGAGTAGGTAGAGATCCGAGGAGGTTGAAGTGGACTAAGAAGTACAAACAGCAAACTAGGTAACAACCGTCTCAGCGTTACTACCGAGGAACCTGAAAGATAACACCGTAGAGCGGGTCGGTTTTTCTCTTTACTTTAATGACCTCCTCGAGTACCACCTTCTCGTCTTCTCTCAGCTCGTTACTGAATTTCGTTAACCACGAGACCGCGTGTTCTTTGGGAATATCGGTATACAGCACATCTCCTTCGTCTATGTGCCTGCCTACCATTACCTTGCCCTTAATGCTAATGGCGACTCTCTGCCCTACTATCGCTTGTTTTAACACGTTATCTCGGTCCCTTATCTGCATTATTACACCGACCTCCACACCGTCGTCCCTCATGAGCGGGTAACCTGGTCTTATCGTCCCGCCGAGTACCTCTACGCCGACAATCACGGGCTCGCTTCTTCTAAACACATAACCAGGAAGAATCCTCACCTTGCCCGGCCTTACGAGGCTTTCAAGCTCTCTCAGCTTTGCTCGCTCCTTAGATTCTCTTAACCACTTCAAGTAGTCGTCCAGTAACTGGTATATCACGTTATTGACGAATACCGGGATCCCCTCTCTCTCGATAATCTCCTCCGCCTCTTTAAGTACCTTGGTGTTGAATACGAGGATTACTCCGTATTCGGGTTTTGATTTCCCAACGACAGCAGCTTCTATGGTATCGTTCTTCGTTACGGGCCCCACGTCTGCTAGCCTTATGGGGATGTTCTCCCTTCGAAGGGCCTCAATTAAGGCCTCGAGAGATCCGAGGGTATCAGCCTTCACAACTACGCCATCGCTCTCAGTTTTAAACCTTATGTACTTAACCTCCTCTAAAACAAGCTTTGTGTAATCCTCGGCACTCGTTTGCGACGGTATTACGTACAGTGGTGTCCCGGCTATCACGTCTTCGAGGTTAGGAGCGGCAATTTTCACGCCGGCAGCAGCCGTTACCTCTTCAACTTGAATGAACTTACCCTCGTGCATCCTCATGTCCTGTAATGGTCTCGGAAGCAGTAACGCCCTCACGTGGGATACCGTATACCCGTGTCTCGTTGCGACGACAAACATGTCGTTTTTCCTCACCACGCCATCGTATATTATCACGTCTAGCGTTATTCCCAGCCCTTCTTCTTCTTTCACTTCGAGCACTATTCCCTTGGCTGGCTCGTTGCTTGTAATAAGCCTCTTCTTCATAAACTGCTGTGACAACCCGGCAATTAAGGCTAAGAGTTCTGGTATACCTTCACCAGTCTTAGCCGATACGGGCACTATCGCGACCGTTTTCCTGAAGTCCTTAACCCTGTCAAACCTCTCTGCCTCGTAGGTGAATTCGTAGAGTTGCCCAATTATGCTGTAGATCCTTTCCTCAAGCTTGTTAATCGTCCTAGGGCTTTGCTTTTTAATCGACTCTAAGAACGAGGAGTCGGGGTGTGAGATCCACCCCTCAATTCTGTCGATCTTGTTCGCCGCGACGATGAAGGGAACCTTTCTCTCTTTGAGTAGTAAGAGCGCTTCGCGTGTTTGGGGCTTAATGCCCTCCATGATGTCTATTACTAGTATTGCCATATCGGCTACACTACCTCCACGTCTACGTAAGCTGGCGAAGAGCTCGTGTCCCGGCGTGTCGATAAACAGTAATCCGGGTATTTCTATTCTCAATTTTGGAAACAGCTTCTTAAGCGGCTCTGAGAGCTTCTCTAGCACGCTAGCCGGTACGATGCTTGCACCGATGTGCTGTGTGATCTCGCCTGGTTCCTTCCTAGCCACAGCTGTACCTCTAATTTTATCGAGTAGTGTTGTCTTTCCATGGTCTACGTGCCCGAGCACTGTTATAATTGGTTGTCTAATCCGCGCTTCCGCCGCCGTCACCACAAATGCACCCAGCAATAGAATATATAAACGCCTTAATTAATTGGGAATACATGCCACCGGGTAACTGGTGGCGTGACCTATGCCGGATTTCAAAATAGTCATAAGCGACCCGGAAGCCCCGAAGAAGTTGAAAACGGTGAAGGTGAAGGTTCAAGGAGACCCCGATATACCGTTCACGGATAAAATGAAAGAGCAGCTCGAGCTACCCGTCATAAAGTTGAACTCGAAGCTACTTGGAGAACTAGAAGCACAGCACGGAATCGTGGTTGTAAGAATGAGGAGGCCCGATACAGGCGATAAGGTTAAAATGGTTGGTAAGGTGGTGATTGATGACGGTGTGCCGGAAGGCACCGTAAAGGTTAGCCTAGCCAAGTTGATAGACTTAACTGGGACGCAAGAGCTGGATGGCGAGGTTTTTAGAGCGCCAGCTTGGCAGATTAGAGTAAACGATGACAGGACGAACTCATTTCTAGGGCTTAAGATAGGCGACGAAGTATCGGGCGAGGTATTGGGGCTTAAAAACGTAAAGCTCGTAATAACGGGAGGTAGCGATATCAGCGGCTTCCCCATGAGGCCGGACATACCGGGACCGGTGAAGAAGCGAGCACTGGTTTCAAGGCCTCCCGGGTTTCACCCGAAGGAGGAAGGTGAACGGCGTAGAAAAACTACGAGAGGGAACACCATAGCCTCCGATATTGTTCAAATAAATACGAAGATCAAGTACGAGTAGTAACCATGCCGGGTGGTCATTTGAGCACAGCTAAATTCAGACCGCCGGAAATCAACGTAGGCGTCGTGGGGCACGTCGATCATGGGAAGACAACGCTCGTTCAGGCGCTTACAGGAATATGGACGGCGAGACACAGCAAGGAAATAGAGCGCGGCATGACGATATTTCTTGGCTATGCTGACGGCAATATCGCGTACTGTGCGGACGTGGAGCCGCCCGATGCCTATACGATTGAGTTAACATGTCCAGGCGGCTCCGAGGCAGTACTGCTAAGAAGAGTTAGCTACGTTGATGCCCCCGGGCACGAAGCCTACATGACGACCATGCTCAGCGGGGCCATGGTAATGGATGGAGCTATACTCGTTATAGCGGCTAACGAGCCTTGCCCGCAACCCCAAACAGTAGAGCACTTGATGGCATTAGAGGTTCTCGGCGTTAACCACGTAGTCATAGTTCAGAACAAAATTGACGTAGTGAGTAGGGAACATGCACTTAAAAATTACGAGGAAATACGCAACTTCGTTAGAGGCACAGTAGCTGAAAGTGCGCCGATAATACCGGTGAGCGCGTTGCACAGGATCAATATTGACGTGCTACTACAGGCTATACAGGAAACTGTGCCTGCACCTCAAAGAGACCCCGCCAAGCCACCAATAATGTATGTTGTGAGGAGTTTCGACATCAATAGGCCTGGAACACCCTACAACATGATCCAGGGAGGCGTCATCGGCGGGTCCCTACTTCAAGGGAAACTCCGGGTTGGCGATGAAATAGTAATACTCCCGGGCGTAAAGACGCCGAAGGAGACTGGTAAGGCTAGAACCTATACATATGAGC
The DNA here is from genome assembly GCA_038845865.1 of Desulfurococcaceae archaeon. Classification (NCBI taxonomy): domain Archaea; kingdom Thermoproteati; phylum Thermoproteota; class Thermoprotei; order Desulfurococcales; family Desulfurococcaceae; species Desulfurococcaceae archaeon. Next base: position 477,504 of record JAWBQJ010000001.1, on the reverse strand, counting down.
CCGTGACGACGGTTATCGAAGAAATAAGGTATGGCGATCTACAAGTAGAAGAAGCCTTACCCAGCGGATTAGTGGCTATAAGAACTACGTTAGATCCGTCACTTACAAAAGCCGACCAGCTTGTAGGATCAGTCGTCACTAAGCCCGGTAACGACGTACCAGTCACAACGGCTATTGGAATATTGTACCACGAACTCGAAAGAGTTGTAGGCATTAGGGGGCAGCCAATCAAGCTCTCACCACTACAAGCAGGGGAGAAGGTAATCGTAGCCATTGGCTCGGCTATCCGCGTCGCGTCCATTAAATCAACTAGAAAGGACTACGTTGAAATCAAACTAGATGAGCCCGTCGCCGCGTGGAGGGGTTCGCGAATAGCTCTCGGTAGGCGTGTAATGGCCCGATGGAGACTTGCGGGTTGGGGTATTGTCCAAGACGTCTACTGATAAAAGCCCAATAGTAGTCCTCGATACGAACATGGCCATGCTTATGGCGAGTGGAGTACCCGTTCTAGACCACATAGAAGAAGAACTCGAGGCGAGACCCAGGTTCGTGGTCATAAGGCCCGTCTACGAGGAGCTCGTCAAGATAGCAAACAGTGTTACCGGTACTGCGAGAAAACAGGCACTCTTCGCGCTCGAACTCGTCAACAAATTCTGCGAAGTAGTGGACTACGAGTTACTAAGTGGCGAGGACGTGGACGATGCCATCGTGAGATACGCACTGGAAACCGGCGCAATAGTCGCCACGAACGATCGGATACTGAGGAGAAAACTCCGAGAGCTCGGAGTGCCGGAAGCTTACTTCAGGGAAGAGGGAAGAAGGGTTAAAGTTGAGGGATACTATAAATAACTCTAACTCCCTATAGTAATATCCAGTCATCGCGAGGAGGTGCTTAGCGGTGTTCGCGATCATGAGGACGAGAGACCACGTGAGGGTGCCACCCACCAAATTCAACAAGTCGCTAGAAGAGGCAGTATTGGAGGAGCTTAAAGAAAAATACGAAGGGGCTTTAGTGAGCATGGAGCTCGATGGGCGGGTTCTAATGGGCATTGTGACGGCCATTTTAAATGCCGAGGTCGATCCGGTGGGCCTAATAATACCAGGAGACGGTGCGTCATATCATAAAGTCTCGCTCGAGGCACTGGTATTTACACCCTTCGAAAGGGAGGTTGTTGAAGGAGACGTCGTCTCTGTAACTCGTGCAGGACTCTACGTAAACCTTAGTGTTCTCGACGGGTTTGTACACATAAACCAGGTGGCAGATGAACGGGTAGTATTCGATACGGCACGCGGCTCTTTACTACTCGAAGAAAGTAGGAGGTACGTAGATAAGGGTGATGTGGTTCGCGCGAGAGTGTACGTTACGGGCATATTACCCGGTAAGGGTTTAAGAATACACATGACCATGAGGCAGCCTGGATTAGGCAAATTAGAGTGGCTTAGAAAGCAGGAGCGGTGACGCAATAGATGAGTAGCCGGTCTAAAAGCAGGCCGTTTAAGGCGTGTAGATCCTGTAGGGCGCTGGTAGAACGTGAAGTGGAAGCATGCCCCTTCTGCGGTTCAAAGGACTTTGCAGACGAGTGGGACGGCGTGGTCATAGTCATAGATCCCGGGATCTCCGAGGTAGCGAAGACGGTTGAAATAAAGAGTAAAGGTAGGTTTGTTGTTAAAATCGAGTAAACCTCTCAGGGTACCTGCCCTCGAGCTACCACATCAGTTTAGGCAGGACTTCTCCTTACCGCAAGGAGTGCTAGTAGTGCACCCGGAGAAAGGGGTCGTGAAAAAGCTCCGCGTAGACGTGGCTGTGGGAGACATCGTGTCGCAGAGGCACGATGCGAAGGTTAGAGTGCTTGATTACAGGACGAAACGCGTCAGTCTTTCAAACGCCACTAAACCCCACGAATGCGATGTGCGTGTTATAAACCCACCGGGATATCTAAGTTTAAACAGCATATCATTGATCACCTCGATGGAAGAGGGCTCTCTATGCGTCATGGGCGAGGAGGACCTACTGGTAGTACCGTTCTTGTCGCGGGAGTGCAGGTTGATCATCTACGGGCAGCCGGGCACCGGCATAGTCCTGGTTGGGTCGCGCGTTGAAATGGCTTTAAAGGTTTTAAAGATACTTAAACCAGCTATAGTACAGTATAGTTATGAAACATCGCCAGTGGTGTTAAATAATGAGCAAACACGTGAGGATACTAGATAGGTACGACGCAGAAGTAGTCGAGGAAAGGTACAATCCACTAATTAGGAGATTAGAGGTTGTTCTAAGAGTTATACACGTGGGTGAAGGCACGCCCAGTAGGGGGGCACTCAAAACCGGTATTGCTAAACTCTACAATAGAGATCCTAGCCTAGTCTATATAAGAAAAGCTGAGTCCAAATACGGCTTCTGCGAAACGCTGATCGAGGCCCACGTGTATGATGACGCTGAGCGTGCAAGGAAATTTGAACCAAAATACATTGTTGAGAGGGATGAGGAATCGCTTAAAAAGATGTCTTTGCAGTAGCTTGGAGGTGCTTATACGTGCCCTACATACACAAGCTCTACGAAGTTGATTACAGTAAGTGGACCGTGAAGAGAAAGAACAAAAAGTGCCCTCGTTGCGGCTCGTTCATGGCATTTCATAAACAGCCAGTACCCCGCTGGCACTGCGGTAAATGCAGTTACGTAGAGTACGTGAAATAGCCATCTCGAAGAATACGGCGCAAAGGCATGGCGGCTTTTCAACGAGAACATGTTTTAAACGTGTTAGTCCCTCGAGCAGACGGGACGGTGAGGATTTTAGGGATAGAGTCTACGAGCCACACGTTCGGTGTCGGCGTACTAGAGCACTACGATGACGTAGTGAGGTTCTTAGCTAACGTTTCCAGTCAGTACAAGCCCTCACGCGGAGGTATACACCCCCGTGAGTCATTCGAACACCACGTTAACAACGCGTACAAGGTCTTGAACGAAGCCTTGAACAGGAGCGGGCTTAAACTCAGGGATGTAGACGCGTTCGCGGTAGCCGTAGGACCCGGCCTCGGACCCTGCATAAGGGTCGGTGCCAGCTTAGCCCGATTCCTGTCTGCATACTTCAATAAACCAGTCATACCGGTTAACCATGCTGTAGCCCACATTGAAATAGGCAAACTCGTGAGCGGCATCCACGATCCGGTAATCGTCTACGTATCTGGTGGCAACACGATGGTCGTCGTTCAGAAAACCCACCGATATAGAGTCATCGGTGAAACGCTTGACATACCGCTTGGTAACCTACTAGATACGTTCGCAAGAGAAACCGGCATAGCGCCGCCTTACACGATAGATGGAAACCACGCCGTGGATGTCTGCTCCGAGTGGGGTAGCGAGTACTTACCACTCCCTTACACGGTTAAAGGCTGCGATTTAAGTTTCTCGGGGCTCCTCACAGCAGCACTGCGCGCTGCTAAAAGCGCTTTACCCGATAAAAGAAGGCTTGGAGACGTATGTAGAAGTCTAAGGGAAACGGCATTTAACATGCTGGTCGAAGTTACTGAAAGAACGCTAATGCTCACGAACAAGGAGGGCATACTCCTCGTTGGGGGCGTGGCCGCCAATAAGGTTCTCCGCGAGAAGCTGGAGTCCGTTGCGAACTACTATGGCGTAAAGTACTATGGCACATCTCCCGAAATAGCAGGCGACAACGGGCTGATGATCGCGTATGTGGGGCTACTCCAGTACCTGTACGGCGTGCGCACCACGCCTGAAAACATTGTGGTAAGGCAGAGATTTAGGCTTGATGAGGACGCATACCCATGGTTGCCTTGACCAGGCCTGTACCCGTTTCTCGGGGAGCAGAGGCGGAGATCTACCTAGTAGACTTCTTCGGGGTGAGAGCAGTAGTTAAAAAGCGCGTAAGCAAGCCCTATAGAAACCCGCTTTTCGACAAGGTGTTCATACAGTCCAGGACCAGAGTAGAAGCTAGAGTCCTCTCTGAGCTTTATAACGCGGGTCTTAGGGTCCCTGCAGTGCTACTTGTCGATGACGAGAACGGAGTGATAGTAATGGAATATATTAAGGGTATACGGGCATCCCAGGTATTCGACAGTCTAGACGGCAACGCCCTGGTATCTATCGCCGGGGAAGTGGGCAGGTTTGCCGCTCAAATGCACAACATGAAGATTTACCATGGGGACTTCACCCTGGCAAACCTACTGCTGAGCGACCACGGTGTAGTAGTCATAGATTTCGGGCTCGCCGGCTACAGTACTGACATAGAGGAGTACGCCATAGATTTGCACCTGATGAGCAGGAGCGCCTACGTCGCAGACCCCGAGAAAGCTAAAAGCTTCACCGAGCACGTGCTGGAAGCTTACAGTGGTAGCTACAAGGGAAACGCCGAAGAGGTGATTAAGAGAATGAGGGAAATAAGTATAAGGGGGCGCTACGTGGACAGGGAGCTGAGAAAGACCGTGATGAGGGAAAGGTACATTGAATAGGATATGCGTTGTAACAAGCAATAAACACAAGTTCGAGGAGATCCTAGAAGTCGCGAAGGAGTATAGTGTCGAACTCGAGATGTGTGAGGGCTTTAAGCTCGAGTTCCAAGCCGACAACATCGAAGATGTTGTTTTAAAATCCGCAATGCTGGCACACATCCTCCTAAATAGGCCAGTACTCGTGGAAGATGCTGGCCTCTTCATAGAAGCGCTCAACGGGTTTCCTGGGCCTTACAGTAGCTACGTTTATAGAACGATAGGGATAGACGGGATCTTAAAGTTATTAAATGGCGTCGAAAACCGTAAAGCGTGCTTTAAGTCCGCTGTTACATTGGTACATGACAAGGGAGTTTTCACCTCTACCGGAGAGGTCTGCGGAGTCATCCCCAGCACTCCCCGCGGGTCTGGAGGTTTCGGGTTTGACCCCATATTCGTGCCAAGCGGTGAAACGAGGACATTCGCGGAAATGAGCATTCGTGAAAAGAACCTCTACAGCCACCGTGCGAAGGCCGTTAGAAGGGTCTTTGAATCGCTCATTAAGGTTCTTGCTAATGCTGTACATTTATAAGCCACAAAATGAAATCTAGTGAGATGATTAGGTGCTTATGATGAACAAGAGACGGGATAGGGGACAATCGCACTCCACAAGGCCTGCAAGAGCCGGTCCACCAAGGTGGTTGAAACTAGACATGAGTCCAAGTGACATAGAGCTACTGGTTTTAGAGCTTGCTAAGAAGGGATACACGCCGTCAATGATAGGGATTATTCTAAGGGATCAGTTCGGTATACCGCTCGTTAAACAGGTAATCGGTAAGAAAGTCGAGGAGATCCTGGAAAAACACGGTATAAAGCTCGTAGTGCCCGAAGACCTCTTCAACTTAATGAAAAGAGCCGTGAACCTAAGAAGACACCTCGAAGAGCATCCCAAAGATTACCACAGTGAAAGGGGGTTAACAGAAATAGAGTCGAAGATTCACAGGCTTGTTAAGTACTACAAGCGCGCAGGAAAACTCCCCCTCGACTGGAAATACGACCCCGAAGCGGCCAAGCTGGTCATCTCGACAGGCATTTACAGGTTCCCGGAATCAAGTAGTTAGCATTTTATCGAGCGCTTCTTCACCCTCTTACAATGGGTGGTTTTTTGAGTAAAGGTGAAAAGAGCCTAACAGAATTCATCGAGGCTTATAAGAGCTTCGTAGTTATACCGGACACGTCGCCTGATTCACTACTAGCCGCGGGCCTTCTACTAAGGAAATTCGTAGACCACGGCCTTGACGTCAGGCTCTCACTAGATACGAAGCTCCTAGTGGACTACCCTACAGATCCCGCAATAGTTGTCAGCATATCTCCAGTAAATAGGCAAAACCACTTGCAACTAACAGCCGCTGAAAATAGCTCGATAACCGCGACAGTAGTATCCATGTTGGACAAGCTCGTGGGAGTTGACAAGTGGGATAAACTGCTAGCGGTGCTGGCAGGCCTCTACAGGGGACTCTACGATTTCAGGTCGGGGGCGTTTAGGGGAATCGAAAATACCTTCGCAAAGGAGCTTGCAAGCGAAAAGGTACTATACGAAGTTACCGGGTTAAGGTTTTGGGGCGCAAAGAGAAAAAGCCTCGTACAGGTAATGGCCAGGACGTTCATGCCGTTCATACCCGGGGTAACGGGCAACATCGATAAGGCACAGAAGCTGGTTGCAGATGTCTTCAAGGTATCGGACCCCTTCAGCGTGAAGCAAAAAGAGCTCCGCGCGGATGAAAGTAAAGACTACATTCTTTCCCTCATAAAAGTGCTCACAGAGGGGGCGAAGGACCCTCAGTTGGCTTTTAAGCTACTCGGGGACTTCTACATTTCATTACCAGAACTCGAAAGCGCGGGCGAGATCGAGGCACACGAGTTAATAGGTGGTTTTGTTGTCTACGAAAGCTTGTGCAGGCTATGCCCCGTAGACATAGCTCTTAGCTCCCTTGAAAAAAGCTTCTTCTCACAAATAATACACGTATACGAGGTTTACGTTGATAGGGTTGCGGCCTACCTCGCGCATCAAATAGATAGGGCAAAAACCGGTGAACCCGTTAGCGGCGATGAAACGATCAAGCGCCCCGATATCGTGGTAGACACATTATCGTACATTAACGCATTACCTAGGAGCAAGCCCGTAAAGCTGTTATTTGAAGGAGAGCAGGTGACCGTTCTCAGGGAGCTCTTAAGGGTAGGCGTTAAACCCGAAGAAGCTTACGCTACGTGTAGAGACGACCAGTTATGCCCGGCGAAGTAGAAGTAGCCATACAGGTCTCCTCGGAAAAGTGTGAACTTGTAACTGCGATAAGGAAGGCGCTGGAACCGGATAACGTTAGGGCCCCATCAGACATGAAAATAGAGGAGGCGATGGAATGGACATCTACAGGCGAGTGCATTTACAGAATTAAAATAAAGGTGAAAGGGGGTACAGAGAGGTCTTTGAAGAGAGCCCGGTCTACCGTCAACGAGGTTCTCGCGATCGTAAAAACCCTAGGTAAAGCATTCGAGCTCGCGATGAGAGAGAAGCGTGTTGGTGGAAACGCTTAATAAGCCTTTAAGATTTAAAGGGGTTTTCAGTAGAGGACGCGAGGTGCTTAAAAAGCTTGTCCACGAGACCCGTAATAAAAGATAAGTGGAAGGCGAAGAGATGGTACGAGGTGGTAGCACCGGAAATCTTCGGAGGCATTAGCCTGGGTACCATACCATCGGACGATCCCGATAAGCTTATTGGAAGGGTAATGGAGACCACTCTTTACGACCTTACCGGTGACATTACACAGGTACACGTCAAGTTGTACTTCCAGATCGTTAAAGTCGAAGGCGATAGGGCTTACACGAGGTTTAAGGGACACGAGCTAGCGAGAGACTACATGAAGAGCCTGGTCAGAAGGAAAAGTAGTAAGGTGCAGGGCATTTTCGACGTTCAGACGAGAGACGGCTACGTACTTAGAATAACAATAGTGTCTTTAACGAGTTATAGGTGTAAAACGAGCCAGAAGAGGGCGATCAGAAGGGTTGTAGGGGACTACATTTTACAGAAGGCAGCCGAACTCACGCTATCAGAGCTTATTCAAGAAGTCTTGAAAGGTTCGATCTCGAACGACATAGCCGAGCGAGCTAGAAAGGTATACCCTGTTAGGAGAGTCGAGGTGTACAAGACCAAGTTATTGATGATACCGACACCTGAAGGACCTAGACCCGCCGTCGTAGTTTCACCCATACAGCTTAAGCGCGCGACCCCTTCATAAGCGACCTCGTTTTCACTTTTACGTGTAGCGTAATCGCGTTAACCCGCGCACCCGTAGACTGGTCTCCCCTCTTCTCGGTTTTAAATAGGGAATGCCAGTTAGTAGTTGTTGAAGAGTGTGAGAGGGGCTTGACAAAGGCAATACTCCTCGCAGCGGGTGAGGGCACTCGCTTAAGGCCTGTCACGGAAACTAGGCCTAAATCCATGATCCCGGTTCTTTGTAAGCCCCTCTTGGAGTGGCATCTAAAAGCGCTACTCCGTAGTGGCGTGGAAACGATCTACGTTGTTGTAAGCTACATGAAAGATTACATTGGCAGGTACCTTGAAGCCCGGGGACTACTAGGTAGCAGGGTCAAGCTGATCGATCAGGGAGAGCCCAGGGGCACCGGCGATGCAGTCATAAAGGCGAGTGAAGCCGTCGGGCACGGTGAGGATGTTCTAGTTGTGTACTCAGACATTTTCTTGAGCGACTGGAACACCGTGCCAGAGGTGGCTTCGAGAAACGGCAACGTCATTGTAGGAGTCAAGTCTAGTAACCCAAGGGAATACGGGATACTCTATATGAAAGGGTCTTTCCTGGAGAAAGTCGTTGAAAAACCCGAAGCCCCGGAAACCGACATAGTTAACGCCGGTATATACAAGCTTAATACGAGCGACATACTTGAAAACGCTAACCTAACTCCAAGTCCACGCGGCGAGATAGAGTTAACGGATATAGTTAACAGAATAGCGTCGCGGAAGCCCATAACGGTGTTGCTATCTAGCACGGAGTGGATCGATGTCGGTAAACCGTGGCACATCATTGAAGCAAACAAAATCGCGCTCAGGGGAATAGAAACCTCCCTTAAAGGCAGAATTATCGAGCCCGTCCGCGTGGTGGGCAGGGTTTTCATAGATGAGGACTCGACAATTTACCCTTACACCACTATTGAAGGTCCCGTATACATTGGAAGAAAAGCCGAGATCGGCCCAAATGCCTACATAAGGCCGTGGAGTGTTATATGTGATAACTCGAAAATAGGCTTCTCGGTAGAAGTAAAAGAAAGCGTTTTATTCGAAAACGTGCACTCTCACCACCTATCATACATTGGTGATAGCGTCATATGCGAGGACGTAAACCTGGGTGCCGGAACAGTGCTGGCCAATCTCCGGTTCGACGAAAAGACCGTTAAGATGAGCGTGAAGGGCGTTCTCGTGGATACAGGTAGAAGGAAGCTAGGCGCAATCATAGGTGCTAACGTGAAAACGGGCGTAAACGTATCGGTAATGCCTGGCGTAAAGATAGGTTCTGGTAGCTGGATTCTACCTGGAACCGTTGTTTACAGAGATGTACCGAGCAACGTTATATACCCCCGAAGCCCACATTAAAAGATGAGTGAAGAAGATGTGCCCAGAGTACAACGTAGAGGAGTTCAAGAGGCGCTACCCTAGGTTAGCAGACGAGGTGTTCGGAGGGAAAGCCGTGAAGCTGGCCTTGAGGGTCAGCATCCTCGACCCATGGAGAGGTTACATCCCGACGGCTGTTGACTATATTAGAAGGTGCCGGACGGTTGAAGAAGCCTTCGAGGTCATAGACTACCTCGTGAAGCGCAACGAGCTGTCTTTCGAGGAGGCTGAAAGGCTCAGAGCCAAGCTTAGAGAGGGGGGTATAGATGCCTTCGGTGGGAGGAAAGAGGACGACTATTACTACAAACAGGCCATGCGCTACTGGGGCGTGGCAAGAACGCGGGAGACTAAGCCGGCTAGAGAAACTGAGGGTGAAGAGGTACTCGAGGAGTCTACCTAGCCCTCGCGGCCACGATCTTTACTACATCATCGTCTTCGAGGATGTACGACTCTCCTACGCGTCTTCCCCGCTTCGCGTCGATCGCGTAAATAAAGCTTTCACCAAGCTCCGTGTGAACCATATATGCGAGCTCCCTCGCGGTGGTGCCGCGTTCGACTAGGTATGCATCTGGAAGGATATTGCCGTGGTGGTCGGTGTATTTGTTTTCGTCCTCCACGGGGTAGACGGCTATTAACCCGAGCTTATTAAATACGGCTTTCCTGAGCAGCTCTTGGACTCCCGTTGACCCGTACGTTTTCAACACGTTGCGCTGAATCAGATCAAGCACTTTGGCATGATCGGCCGGAACAGCCTCTCTGGGTACTTTAAACTTGAACTCAGGGTCTCCTGGCAAGTAGTCGATAATTCCCGACCCGTAGGCTTTTCTAAGAATTAGTTCTGCAAGCGCGCTCACGGGCACGACGTTATCCTCGCCGAACGCCTTCACAAGCCTTTTAACGTTATCAACGGCTTCTGGGTAGTCTGCCTTATTGGCCGCAATTATGATGGGTTTTGATACCTCCCTGAGCTTCACTGCAAACTCCTCTACATCTGATTGAGACCAGTTCCTAGGAGGCTTACTCTCTAGCTCTGCAAGTTTAATTGCGTCTACTACGTGCTTCCTCCTAACGCTTATGCCAGAGAGATTCTGGTATATGAGTTCTACGGGGTTCTGCGCCGTTATAATAGCTCTCGATATCTTACTACTCCATATCCTCAAAACAACGCTCTTAAACCACTCATTGATTTCCGAGAGAATCAGCACCGCGTCTTCTACGGGGTCGTGGGTACCTGGCTTACACCTATTGCCCTCGGGATCCGTGGAGCCAGACGCGTCTACCACATGTATGAGCATATCTGCCTGCCTCAAGTCATCCATAAACCTGTTACCCAGTCCCCTCCCCTTACTAGCTCCCGGGATGAGCCCCGCTACGTCAACCACCTTGACCGGTATGAACCTGAATCCCCGCTGACAGAAGCCGCTTCTCGGATTGCACTTTGCAAGGCCTAGCTCGACGTGAATGCACTTTTTCCTCGCGTAGGCTACCCCTACATTAGGTTCTATTGTGGTAAACGGATGATCAGCTATTTTCACCGGGATCATTGTCATGGCCGCAAATAGTGTTGACTTGCCCACGTTAGTCTTACCGACTATGCCGATTAGCTTCTCCGGGGGAGGCATCTTAGTGGCCCACTTTATAAAAACCCTCTTAGTAATTTAAGTACACCTGGCGTGGTGATTACGGATGGCTAAGGGCATGTACCACTACATTGCTGAAACGTGGCATAGGATATACAGGGGCGAGCTCAGAGAGCTACTAGCGAGGCGGCTCATAGAGTGGAGGAGGCAACCAACAGTGCTAAGAGTAGATAAACCAACGCGCCTAGACAGGGCGAAGGCTCTGGGCTACAAGGCAAAAGTGGGATTCGTAGTTGTTAGAGTAAGGGTAAGAAAAGGAGGGCAGAGAAGGCCGAGACCGCGGAGCGGTAGAAGACCTAAGAGAATGGGGGTATACGGGTACGCCCCAGCGAAAAGCTTGAGGCTTATCGCCGAGGAAAGGGCTGCAAGAAAATACCGTAACCTAGAAGTTCTAAACAGCTACTACGTTGGGGAGGACGGCAAGTACAAGTGGTATGAAGTAATCTTAGTTGACAGGAATCATCCAGCTATATGTAGTGACCCTGACATCAAGTGGATCTGCGAACCACAACATAGAGGAAGGGCCTTCAGGGGGCTCACTAGCGCGGGTAAGAAGGTTAGGGGATTGAGGAGGAGTAGAGGCTTGCGCGGGACAGTATACTACAAGTGGAAAAGGAAGCAGAAGGAACGTGAACTAAAGAAACGGCACGAAGCTAGTAGGGGAGCTCGTGAACCATGGCAAGCAGTAGAGAAACTAAGAGAAGGCGAGGAGTAGAAATCTCGCATATTGAAGTAGCGGCTTTCTGCCATGCAACGGAAGACTGTTTTCGTGTCGAGGAATCGGTAAGAAACGTCTTTCCACAGGAGCTCAGGAAGCTTATTAGAATAAACCGCGTGGAGAAGGAGGGATACTACGGCAATCCAATAAGCATCATTACTGCTAGAATCTCGGATGAGCGGTACGCTGAACTGATCACGAAACACCTCGCAGTATCTCTAGGTCCACTTGAGAAGGCTGTGTTGAAATCTACGTTCGATCTTAGATACGACCCCAAAACAGGGAGATTTGTGGTGAGGTTCTCTAAGCAGGATTTACTTTTAGGGCGTCTCAGAATAACCGACTCAGATGACGTAGTAAAGGTTGTTTTTCACCTGAAAAGCGCTAAAAAACGCTCTGACGCCCTAAACTTCTTTAGGAACACTGGTTTAATAGCCTAGGCAGGGCAATGGAGGTGTAATTCTGCTTACAAGGATATTCGTTGACGTGCACGTTCAGCGGTGTGATTCGCGGTTACTGGAAGTTGCGTTAAGACTCGGCTACTTTACCTTAGCGTGTAGTGAAGTGCACGCCGATACCCCTAAAGGCTTCTACGTCAGGGTCTTTGAAAAGGCAATAATTACGGCTGAAAGGCTCTCGGACCTGAGAAGCGCGTTGCGGGATGTCAATTACAAAAAGGTGTTTGTAACTGTGTACCCGGTCACGGTAGAAACTGCCAGGTGGGCTGCACACGACAGTAGAGTGGACAGCATACTAATGACCCCGGAAAACATGAAGATCTTCGATAAAAGGCAGGCAAGCGTGATGAAGTACTACGCGAAGGCCCTTGAAGTTCACCTACCACACCTCCTTTACACCAGTAGCGAGTTGCGGGGCATGCTCTACAGGAGGTTAAACATGTTTGTTAGAAGCAATATTGCATTTGTTGTGGGCTCGTCTGCAAGGGAATGGGTTGACCTTGTCCCACCTATATCGCTAATTAAGCTCCTGTCAACGCAATATGACATACCGGAAAAGACAGCGTTACTATCGCTGACCGACGTTCCCAGGCAGATCCTGTCTAGTAAAGGGGTACAATGATGCTTGAATACGTCACCTTAATATTGCTTGTACTATCAATCGCCATGAGCATCGCCTTGATCGTGTTGCTAAGGAAGACCGCCAGGTACTACAAGGCGGTTAAAAGCATGCTCGAAGCTAAGACTACGACCTCCAAGAAGCCTAGAAAGCGATACATCGTGTTTACGACCCTGTGCGAAGGCAGTGTTTCGCAAGTCGAAGTCGAGAAGTCCATCAAAGAAAAAATCACCGAGTACTATGGGCAAGGCACGCTTCACAAGGCCTCTCCCCACGTGGTGCTTTTCGATGAGAAGGTAGGGCGCGGCGTTGTGAGGGTTTTACACACGTATGTGGACTATGTAGTCGCCGCGATGGGCCTTGTAAAGAACATCGAGGGGAGAAAGTGCATCGTAATACCAATAAGAACGACGGGCACGCTCAAAAAAGCGCGAGAATACATTGACAGAGCAAAAGTGTAGCTTTCGAGGTAACCCCTTAATAAGTGGTCTATACTAACTATAAACTAGATGATGATGCCGCTCCAGAATGAACAGTGATTAATTCGCGACGAGCTGATTACTTTTAAAGCCCATAATTAAATTGAATTATAGTGGTGCGGGGGTGCCCGAGCCAGGTCAAAGGGGGCGGACTTAAGATCCGCTGGCGTAGGCCTGCGTGGGTTCGAATCCCACCCCCCGCATTACTCTAGTCCTCCTTGCACTGGGATAATGCTACGATCGAAGCGCGCCGGCTAAAGACATAATAGCGGGTTCATGTATTTGAGGACACGATACTGGTGCTTGTGGGGTATGGTAATTGGTGTTTGATGGAGTAAAGGATGCTTTGAGGAAGTTTCTACGGCAGGATAAGTACGAGGATGCTGTGAACGAGTTTATAAAAGACCTGCAAAAGGAGCTGATAAAATCAGACGTAAACTTAAAGCTCGTCTCGGAAATTGCGAGTAGAATTAGACAAAGAGCAATTGGCGAGAAGCCCCCGCCAGGTATTTCCAGGAAGAACTGGTTCATCACCATAGTGTACGAGGAGCTACTAAAGCTCCTGGGAGGCGACAAGAAGCCTCCGGTAAGGCCGTCTAAAAAGCCCTGGGTCATGCTCCTAGTAGGCTTGCAGGGTAGTGGTAAGACAACTACTGCGGCGAAAATAGCATACTTCTACAAGCTAGAAGGATACAAGGTAGGGCTCATAGCAGCTGATACCTACAGGCCGGCTGCTTACGATCAGTTAAAGCAGCTGGGGGACCAAATAGGCGTACCAGTATACGGCGAGCCCGGAGAAAAAGACGCTGTCAGCATAGCGAAGAGAGGTGTTGAGTACTTCGTTCAACGGGGCTTTGACGTAGCCATTATAGATACGGCTGGAAGGCACCACAAGGAAGAATCGCTTCTCGAAGAGATGAAAGAGATCTACGAGGCCGTAAAACCCGACGAGATAATGCTAGTGATAGACGCCTCAACAGGCCAGCAGGCATACACCATAGCCAAGAAGTTCCACGAGGCAACACCCATAGGCTCGATAGTGATTTCGAAGCTTGATGGCACGGCAAAAGGTGGTGGAGCGCTCTCCGCCGTTATTGCTACCGGGGCCTCGGTAAAGTTTGTTGGAATTGGGGAGGGGGTTGAGGACCTCGAGGTGTTCAGGCCTTCGAGATTTATTTCGAGAATGCTCGGACTAGGTGACGTGGAAAGCCTCGTGGAGTCCGTGAGGAGAGCCCGGTTGGAATTCACGGAAGAAGACGTTAAGCAGCTCTTCGAGGGCAGGATAAACATGAGGCTGATATACAAGCAGCTAATCAACTTGAGGAGGCTGGGGCCTCTCAAAAAGCTGCTACAAATGATTCCAGGATTCGAGCTTAAACTGCCACTTGAAGTAGACTCCAAGGAGCTCGAGAAAAAGCTCAATAAGTGGATCGCAATAATAAACTCCATGACTTACGAAGAACTGGATAACCCCGAGATCGTGGATAGGTCGAGGATTAAGAGAATAGCTTACGGGGCGGGAGTGAGTACCGAAGACGTTAAGGAGCTACTTAAACAGTACGAGGCAGTCAAGAAGATCCTCAAGACCATAAGGAGAAAAGACGTCTTAAAGAAACTGGGCATAAAGATCCCAGAAGCGGTAGAAGGCCTGGACCTGGAGGTATGACGGGGCCTTCTCTGCGGAGTGTGCACTATGCAGGAAAACTTCGCGGTACTGGTCGTAAGGCTGCTCGAAAAGGCGGAGAAAATACTCAAGGAATATCCTCTATGTAATAGTTGTTTGGGGAGGCTATTCGCAAGGCACGGTGTCGGATTAGGTAACTACGAAAGGGGGTTAATGGTAAAGACCCTACTAGCGATGAAGCTCCACAACGACTACGCTAAAGGCGTGGCCGACAGGGATAGCTTAAAGGTACTTGCCGCTCACGCGGGAGACGGCATTGCGTCAATGTACAGAAAGCTGTTCAGCGAGGACGTGGCAGTTGACAGTTGCTACCTCTGCGGAGGGAAGCTAGGGAGGGAGCTAGTAGAGAGGATTGCCGGCGATGTATGCGTGAAGTTGAAGGAGTATGGAGCATCAAAATTCCTCATAGGAGTCACCATTAGTAACGAGGTTCTAGGCAAGGAGCTGGAGTTGATCATAAAGCATGGCGTAGAAAGCTCGGAGTCCATTAAGCGGGAGATCAAGAGAGAGGTGGGGAAGGCCGTGATGGCGCTATGTAATGCGACCCCCCAGTTTTCAAGCCCCGAAGTGGTCTTGATCGTAAACTTAGACTCAACATTCAACTACGAAATATCTGTTCAATCCAACCCACTATTTTACGCCGGGCGCTACCGGAAGCTGGGTAGGAGGATTTCGCATATACCCTGGTATACGGAGACAGGCGTGAAAAAGTATCCGCTAAGTGTTCAAGAAGCCGTTGAAAGGGTGTTCAAGAAGATCTTTGAAGCAGAAGAAGTCGTCATCCACGCGGCAGGGCGCGAAGATGTGGACACCCGGATGGTCGGGAGCGGGCGTCCAGTGATCGTGGAGGTGAAGTCACCTAGGAGAAGAGGCGTAGACGTGGATGCGTTAAGGCTGCTCGTTGAAGGGGAGCTCAGATCGTTAAACGTACCGGTAGAGCTACGAATAACCTCTACTGCTTCTAGAGGGCTGGTTACGCTGATTAAGGAGCACTCCAAGCGTAAGAGGAAGACGTATAGGGTGGTTATCTACTCCCAAGAAGGCATTGAAGTAAGCGAGTTGAAGAGGCTCGAGGAATTCTTCGAGAACCGGGAAGTGCGCCAGAGGACGCCTCTAAGGATACTCAGGTGTAAGAAAGACAGGGTCCGTGCGAGAAAGGTCTATACTGTGAAAACACTGCAGGTCTCCGACAAGGTCTTCGAGGCGCTGGTACTCTGCGAAGGTGGACTCTACGTGAAGGAGCTCGTACATTGTGACGACGGGAGAACTACACCGTGTTTCGCGGGCATTCTCGGAAAGGCTCTTATTCCAATAGAGCTGGATGTTATCTACGTGGAGGAATAAAAATAAAAGGCTCTTCTATACTACTTCAAGTGCTGGAATCTGGTTTGCTTTTGGAATGGTGATAGTGATTGGTCAAGGCACCTAGGGGTTATCGGCATGGAACGCGGTGCTTGTTGAGGAAAAGGGTGAGGGAGCGGGGAGCAATACCCAGTTTAAGCCTCTTAATGGTCCAGTACAGTGTGGGGGACAGAGTCCATATAGTGGCAAACCCATCCATACATAAGGGCATGCCTCACAGAAGGTTTCACGGAAAGACCGGCGAGATTGTAGGTAAACGGGGCAGGTGCTACGTTGTTAAAGTTTCACTAGGTGGCAAGGAGAAAGTGCTGTTCATAAGGCCCGAGCACCTTAGGCCTGCATCCCTTCAAACAACACCGGTTAAAGCTCCCAATACAAACACGCAAACCCAGTAAATAGTTTTCCCCTAAAAAAGTGAATGGTGATCTTTTGACCACTCCTCTAAAAGTTAAAGTATACGAGGTACGTTTGATTTCGAATAGTGAGGCATTAAAGTACCTGAAGGAATACAGCGAGAGGGAACGGAGCAAAACCGGTACTGTCCCCCTACTGGTTCAGCGCGTTATAGAGTACCTGTACAAGTTCGTGAAGATCCCGCCGGAGAAGGCGGAGGAGCTACGTGAAAAGCTGAGTTCCCTCAATTTAAAGGAAGAAACCATTGTTATGTTAATGAATATTTGTCCTCAATCCCACGACGAGATAAGGCCTCTCCTTGTTCTCGAGGAGAAAGTTCTTGAAGCAGAGCAACTAGATAGGATTGCTAACCTGCTCAAAGAATACTGCACGGAGTAAGACATAAGGGCTTCTAACCATATAGTTCCGAGGGTTTTAGTTTTGTATAGGTACCCACCACATAGGTCAAAACACGTACCGAGTTCTAGGTATGAGCCTTCCGCGTACATACTTGATTACCTCGAAATGGGCAACCCTTCTGACGTACACTACGAGCACAGGAATCAGCCGTACGTGCAGTGCTTGGGCACAAAATACTTCTCTCTACTGGAAGCGACGCCCCTCATCGGTATAAAGGTAGAAATACTCGAAAAGGTGGATTTAAGCTATCCGAGCAAACTCAAGAGGATAATTCACATAGCGTATGGCGAGCTAACCTCTGTTGCAAGGGCAAACCTACGCGAAGCCGTTAGGAGGATAATTGCTGAAAACGAAAAGGTGTTTGTAGAGTTCTTTAACATAGCAGAACCTATAAACATAAGATTACACTCGTTAGAGCTACTTCCCGATATAGGTAAGAAAACGATGAACGCCATACTAGATGCACGTAGGCAGTCAAGGTTTACAGGCTTTAACGACCTGAAGAAGCGTGTAGGCATCGATCCCGTAAACATCCTCGTAGAGAGGATGGTGAGGGAGCTGGCGGGCGGCGAGAAGTACTACCTCTTCGTTAAGCCCAAAAATAGGGAGGGGCTGTACCTCGGATACTTGGAGAGACTTTATGGTGAATCATTTTAACCCGGCAGAGGTTGACGGCCGGAGTTTACTCGCATGGACTATAAGGGTCCTCCGCGAACACGGTATAAAGCCCCGTAAAAGGCTAAGTCAGAACTTCGTAGTAGACCCGTCACTAATACGAGAGATCCTATCCCACGTAGACCCTGGAGAGCGGGTTTTAGAGGTGGGGTGCGGTATCGGGACATTGTCTAAAGCCATACTCGAGAAGGCACATACCCTTCTCTGCATCGAGCTCGATCACAGGCTTTGCGAGGTGGCTGAAGAGGTAGTAGACGAACATCGCTTTGTAATCGTGAACGGAGACGCGCGAGAACTACCCTACGCGCAGAGAACGGTTGTTTCCAACTTACCGTACCATGTAACCTCAGACATACTGGTGAAGATATCGAAAGAAAACAGCGTGACGAAGGCCGTGTTAACTGTTCAAAAGGAAGTAGCCGAGAGGCTCTTGGCGCGACCGGGTTCAAAAAGCTATGGTAGGCTGACTGTTCTCGTGGGTACACTATTCAGGGTCGAGAAGGGCGGGACTTACCCGCCTCGTAGCTTTTACCCGCGCCCCCAGGTGTATCATCAAGTAGTCGTACTAACCAGGAGAAGTAATTACACAAGCGAAGTAGGCGCGTTGGAGAAGTTGACACGGATTTTCTTCTCCCAGCGTAGGAGGTTAGTGGAAAAGATCCTCGCAGAGGCCCTCGGCGTCAGGGCCGAGGAGCTGGGGCACTTGAAGTACAGAATAGCCGGTAAGCGGGTCTCTACGATCGACCCCGAACTGTGGTTTGAGCTCTCGCGCACCCTCGCGGAGAGGGGTGTATTGTAGTTGAGGGGCAGCACTAGATTGCCCAGATTAGAGTACGTAGGAGACGTTTACAGGCCTAGCGACGACACGTGGCTTCTTCTCGGAGTAATCGAGAGGGGGGCCTTCCAGGGAAAGCTGTGCTTAGATATCGGTGCCGGGTCAGGGATACTTGGAATATATGCTCTCCTAAACGGTACCTGCGAACGGGTAGTATTCTTGGATGTGATGGAGGATGCTGTAGAATCAACGAAGATGAACACCGAGATCAACGGCGTTCATCACCGCTCAATAGTTGTGCTCTCAGACGCCCCCGTAATAGGGGAAGCCACTATCGATATTTGTTTTGCGAACCCCCCATACCTGCCGGTACACGATCATCACAATGTAGACGTGGCCACAGAAGGGGGTCCCGGGGGCTATGAAACAGCGGTGTACTTCGTAGATTTCGCGAGTAAAGTGTTAAAGCGCGGTGGAAGGCTGTACCTAGCATACTCGTCTCTCTCAAAGCCGGAGATCATAGAGGGGGTCCTCGGACTTCATGGCTTCAAAGTTAATTACGTAGAAAGAAAACACTTCTTTTACGAGACAATATACGCGGTGGAGTGTGTTAAGCTGTGAAGGAGATCGAGGTCAGGATCGTGCTTGTAGGGATTGAAGGGGCGGTCAACTTGGGGATCATCGCGAGGACGTGCATGAACTTCAATGTAAAGGAACTGTACTTGGTGAGCCCCGTGGCCAGCCTGGAGGAGGCGTTGAAGTACTCCGCGCGCGGGAGCGACCTCCTATCTCGAAGCGTGATCGTGGATAGACTTGAAAAAGCCTTTGAAGGTGTAGACCTGGTAGCGGCTACCAGTGCAATTGGGTATTCAGAGGGCGATGCCCTAAGACAGGCGATATCGCTAGAGGACTTCGTGGACAGGGTGATCCCGAGGGCGAGGAAGGTCGCCATAGTGTTTGGTAGGGAAAGTACTGGGCTAACTAGGGAGGAGCTCTCAAAAGCGGATTTCCTCGTAACAATCCCAGCTAGCCCTGAATACCCCGTTCTAAATGTAAGCCAGGCGGTTGCCATATTCCTATGGGAGCTGTGGAAACGGGTTGGGGCGAGGCCCGTGAACATTCCTCCAAGGGCTACTAGAGAGGAGCTGGAAAAAGTCCTTGACACTATTAACGGAATAACCGCGCTCGTTGCACCCTTGGAGGATAGGAGGAAGCGGTGCGAACTCGTGTGGAGGCGATTGCTGCTCAGGTCGGTACCATCAGTTTATGAAGCCCGCGTACTGCTTTATTGGGCTCGTAGAGTGCTACGTAAACTTAGAGGGCCAGGATTCAGGTCTCCTTGATACTTCTAACCGCGCTCGTTAGCAATTCATGTAGTAGGTGCGACTTAGAAACCCCTATACCTGTTCCAGGTACCAGTTCTGCGAGAAGGCACGTATTAGCAGGTATTTGGAGAAACCTCTATGGAACGTAAACGGGCACAGCTAAGCATGCTAGTGACTAGTCCAGCACCAAATCCTTAACGGGTCTTATACGTATTGGCGCCATCCCAGCCCCACCCCTCATCTCGGGATAACGATTGTCCCCGGGTTTTCCCCTTCCAGCGCATTGTATATCTGTTCGGGTTCTCTGTAATCTAGGAGCTGTATTTCAATACCACTTCTCACCGATATCTCCAGCGCATTTGCATCTATTAAGGCGTACTCGCCCGGAAGGGTCCTCTGCTCGAGTATTGACTTGAGCTCGCTGGCCGTGATCACGGATAGGGGCCTCGCACCGGGGTACCTCGCGGGGTCCCTATCGTAGACCCTGCCCACGGCGGAGTAGTAGTAGACCTTCTTGACGCCAAGGGCCTCGGCTACTTGCAGTAGCACGGATGCCGTCGACTGGCCGGGTATTAAGCCCCCCATTACCACTAACTTGTAGCATCCCACCGCCTTGACCGCTTCTTCGATGCTTTCCGGCGGATGTGGATAGGCGTGGTTGCTCAGCGCGGAGATCAGTAGGAGGCTATTAAGCCTCGAGGCAAGTATGCCTATCAAGTCGAGCCAGTAATTTGATTCCACGCCTACATCCCTCGCGACTTCTATGTATTTGCGTGCATACGCTCCACCGCCCGTGACGACTACAAGCTTGCGCGCGTCTAGCAAGCTCTTCACCACGTTAACGTACCTCCTCAAGAGGTGTGGATCCGCGTTAAACGCCCTACCGGTAATCTTCAAAACCAGGTAATTCAAGTAAATACACCTCCGGCCTCGACTAGAGGCTATTTGATTTACCACTAAAAAACGCGCTTATTATGCGAAATCATAAATATCCCTTCAGATATCTGAGGAGGAAGAGTAGGCTGTGTTAACGGGCTACGTAGCACCTACTAGTGGTGTGGTAAGTGTGCGGAATTATTGGCATATGCCTACGCGGTGAGGACGTACTGCACCTGGGAGAAGCGCTGTATCGGGGCCTTCTCAGGCTAGAGTACAGGGGCTACGACTCCGCAGGAGTGGCCGTAATAGATGGCGGCAGACTCGTAATTACTAAAGGTAAAGGCAAGCTAAAGGAGCTTGAAGCTAAGTATGGATTTACGAAGCTCAAAGGGGTTACAGGCATCGGGCATACAAGATGGGCTACTCACGGACCGCCTTCAGATACCAATGCGCACCCCCACGTAGACTGTAAATACCTGTTTGCAGTCGTTCATAACGGGATAATCGAGAACTACTACGAGCTTAAAAAGGCACTCTTAGAGCGAGGTCACGTATTTCGTAGCGAGACGGACACGGAAGTTGTTGTACACCTAGTCGAGGAGTTCTACGGCGAGGTAGGCAACGTGTTCGAAGCGTTTAAACGGGCCGTTAAGCTACTGAAGGGCGCCTACGCGCTACTAATGATAACCCCGCTCGAGCCGGACAAGATCTTTTTCGCGAAGAAGGACAGCCCGCTGATACTCGGTATCGGAGACCACTACAACCTCGCTGCAAGTGATATACCAGCACTACTAGACCACACGAGAAAAGCCGTAGTGTTACGGGATCTCTGGGTGGGGTACATATCCCACAGAGACATCTATGTAGAGGACTTGGCAAGCGGTAGTAGGGTCGACTACGAGAAGTACACCAGGCTGGTGGAGTGGAACGTCGAAGACGCGTCTAAGGAAGGATACCCTCACTTCATGTTGAAGGAAATACACGAGCAGCCGCGGGCGCTTTTGCAGACCCTCAGCGGTATTCGTGGTGATGAGGCGGTTAAGAAGGCTGTTTCCTTGCTACTGAGCGCGGATACCATATACGTGACCGGTGCAGGAACGAGCTACCACGCCTCGGAGTTCTTCGCGCTAATGTCAACGAGGCTTGCACGCAAGCCGGTACTGCCCTTCATTGCAAGCGAGTATGAAGCCTATGAGAAGAGCGCGGAGGAGGGGGATGTACTGCTGGCAATTAGCCAGAGCGGTGAGACCATTGACGTCCTCAAGGCAGTGCGCGCTTTTAGGAGGGCTGGCGTGAAGGTGATCGCGGTCTCGAACGTGGTGGAGTCGGCCATACCGAGGGAGAGCGATCTAACCGTGTACATGAGAGCGGGGCCCGAGATAGGGGTCGCGGCGACTAAGACGTTCCTGGCACAGGCCCTGGTCCTCTCGTGGATCGGCTTAGAGTACGCGCTATCGCTCGGCGCAGTAGACTATAGCGAGTACTCCAAGGCGAGGAAGGACCTCGAGCATGCCGGCCAGCTCGCTGAAGCATCCATAATGAAGACTGAGGACGCGGTGCGGAAGTTGTCCGATCGGATCGCGGGCTCTACGAACATGTACTACCTGAGTAGAGGTATCGGCATCCCAGTAGCCAGGGAGGGAGCGCTGAAAATAAAGGAGATCGCGTACGTTCACGCCGAGGCCTACCCGGCCGGCGAATCCAAGCACGGACCAATAGCGTTAATTGAACCCGGGTTTCCCGTGGTATTCGTTGTCCCCGATGATGCCTTAATCGAGCGCAAGGTACATGGTAACGTGGAGGAGATGAAGGCCAGGGGGGCCCTGACCATAGGTGTCCTTCACGAGAACTCGTACTTGAAGGACTACGTGGACGTCGCAATAGAGGTTCCGGGCGCGCACTGGATCATGGCGCCGATAACGCACACACCACCGCTACAGCTACTAGCGTACTACCTAGCCGTTAAGCGGGGATACGACCCCGATAAACCGAGAAACCTAGCAAAAACAGTCACAGTAGAATAGCGCTAAGCTGGTGCCCTAGGACCTCGATATGCCTTCAATAAGGATCAGGGAGTACGCAAGAGCACCCTATTCTCGGCGCCAAATGCGGCGCTTAATTGGCGTCTGCTATTTTGTCGATAACGTGCTTGAGTGCATTTTCTCGTAAATGACCTCCCTGAGCCTCTGCGCACTCACGAAGTGAAGGGTCTACCCCGCTGAACAACCTCATAGTCACTACCCCTGGATCTCGAGCTACGTTAACTGGTTTACAAGGAATGACCAGCACCTGTCGTTCATCTGCACCCGCACCAGCTTCCACGGGATTTCACAGGCGTGGAAGATCACCACATCAGGGCCCCCCTCAACCAGCCTCATCTCGAAGTTAACGAGTCGTGGAATCAATGGGCCGCCGGGTTTATGGACTCTGTGCGCACGCGCTCTTCCACGATCCACTCGACTTCCCCCCTGCTTAAGCACAGACACTCAGTCAGAGCTGAGCTTGTAGACGCCTTCCACCGGCTTCAAAACACCTCTACGAAACTCCGAGCACTTTTGGGTTGTCCCCTGCAACGATGTCGATGAAGGGGACTATGGCGATGGTGTGCCTCCTGTTCGGAGGTAGCTTACAGCCAACCACATCGCCCTTGTACACTGGTCTGAATGCTTCCTCTAATGGTGTGCATGTCTTCAACTTCTCGGGCCTCCTGGGCGCGTAGACAGCGTTGCTCCCTCCTCGCTATGTCAATTGTATTTTAACGGTATCTAGCCGCGTTCCCCGCATTTTCCTCGGCTTCAGTACCCTCGCCAGCAATTCCCCGGGCTATCCTACCGCTTTTATAGGTAATTCTAGCGTCTGCAACAAACTCTACTGAGCTGAGGTTGAGTGTTCCCTTACCCCATGGGATTTCAGCTATCGCCACGAGTAGGCCGTCTATTACACCTACTAGGTTGTAGAAGAATTTCAGTAGTACGGGCAATTTAACGTAGGTTACGAGATCCTCGGACTCGGCGCTAGCCAGGTCTACGCTTAGCCCTGCTCTTGTAGAGTTCATCCCCGTAAAACGATACGTACAGGTACCTGTACCCCTCCAGTGCGTTTTCGTAGCATATACTACTAGCGAGTGTCGTTTTACCGTTACCGGGGTAGCCGATGACGAGTAGCATGTACTGAGAGTAGATGGGGCTCATTGACGAATCCAGCTCCTTGTTACCGGTTGAGAACGCGGGCCCGCCATCTACACCTTCCCGCTTACGTGATCCTAGACTATATCCTAGGTTCTAGGCCGCATTCCTGTTTTGTGTTCTTATTTTTCTCTCTCTCGCTAGGCGCCATTCTAGGCAAAGACTCGCATTCCCTCGTAACGCAGCCTTTAAACCGCAATGCAGGACTGAACTGGGCTACGGTATCGGCCAGGGTTTCGGGTAATGCCTACACGACCACGACAACCGCGTTCACCAGGGGCGTGAACGCGGACAACAAGCCGTACTACGCGCGCCTGCTACTCAGCCCGCTGAGTACTGACAACTTGACGGCTAACATTAGCTCGGCGAGCTGTGTGTGGGTTACAGCTCCGAGCATCATGATGGTGAATGGGATCTTTAGCTCGTGGTCGACGAGCCGGTTAACGCTACAGACAGGCTCGGCGTTTAATTCGACCCTCTCGGTGAATTTCCCCAATACGGATTACACTTTCCCGGGGGCAGGGCGTCTGCACCTACTACTCGGTCAAGTTAACGCTCGTGGAAGCTCCTCGTTTTCACCAGCTCCTTTAATACCACTACTCCGTGCTTCTTCAAGTACTCTTCGTACCCTTCTTTGTGCTCGTATAGCTCTTCCGGCGCTACTACTCCCCGTTTTACTTTACTCTCTAGTACTAGTTTCGCAGTGTACGCGTGTACTAGTGCCGTAAATACTGGTGTGGCCGGGTTTTCCGGGGTTCCCTGGAGTACCGCTATTTCGCGGTATTCCCCGCCGTCGCCAATTGCTTTTACTCGTAGTACCGCGATGTCGTTCACCTCTATTGAAAGCCTTTTCTCCAGGATCCTCGCAGTGAAGTCTACGGGCTTAATTCTAGTACCGTTGACTTCCACCTCTTCGCCGTCTAGGAAGCCGAGCTCGTAGAGGAGCCTGACGGCACTCATGTGTCCTGGCCACCTGAGCGTCAGTTCCTTGAGGTTTCTCGCCTTAATGTTCCTCAACATCGTTCTCAATCCATCACTAATAAATGCTTCAAAGGTACCCACGTTCTCGACCTCCACCGTTTTGACGGCTTCAACGGGCTTGACAGCTTTGATTTCCCCGTTTTCAACAAACCTAGCTGGCCTGACGTACTCTTCTAGTAGGTCTCGGGGGTTCCAGGTAACAGCGTAGCCTATGGGTGGTACAGGCCTATCCGGTATGCCGCCGGTAGCTATTTCAACGTCCTCTCCAAGCCCTAGTTTGTGGTAAGCGTAGCCCACGACCACGTTACTGTAACCCGGCGCGAAGCCGGCATCCACGACGAGGGTGCTCCCGCAGTCCTCGACCACTTTGCTGAGGACGTATGGATCTTCAAGGAAGAAGGAGACATCGACGACGTTCACGCACGCGCCCGCAAGTTCCAGTATGGCTCTAAATGCCGTGGTTGAAGGTAGGGCGGTGACAGCCAGTTCTACTTTCTCTCCGAGCCTTCTAAGTATGCCCGGTTCATAGAGGTGCGTCTCAACGTTTTCCGCTTTTCTAAGCCCGCTCAGCTTCGAAGCGTCCACGTCAACGGCGTAGATGTAGACGTCTTTCACCAGCTCCTTGAGGTACACCAAGGACCTGGATCCGACGCGGCCAAGCCCCACGAAGAGAACCTCCTTCAATGCGCGAACCCCGTGTACTCACATAGAGCACTATAAGTAGTAGCCTAATAACCCTCTTCTCACTTCCAGCAACACTCTACCTGCATGGTAGTTGAGCGGTGGATAGACATATAAGTGCCGTACCGAGGTACTAATACGGAGTTACCGAGAGAACCGGTGTTCTGCTTGGTTAAGGTCGTTGTGAGGGGGCGGAACAACTACTGGAGGTTTACCGTTCACAGCTGGGCCCTTGAAGTAAGGGAGATCCTAGAGTACGAGCTCGGCGAGCCCGTAGAAGTGAGCGTCGAGGAGGGCAACAACGAAGACCCAGAGATACTGGTAAACGGGGTGCCAGTGTGCTTAGGGGTTCCGGGCGAAGAGGGCTACTTAATAGAAATAGTTAAAAAGGCTGTGCTGCGACTGAGGGACACGGCTCCAGGCACTTCCTAGTGCCCTGATTTCTTGATACTTAATAGTGCTCTAAAAGCATATTAGCGACACCGTTAATTCGAGTAAAGCAGGTGTGAGGCTTGTGCAGTACTAAACATAGGAGGAAGCGGTTACTACACGGGTTAGCTGGCGGGGTGTTCTTAGTGGGTTTAGCGGTTCTATTTCATTTTGGTGCCCTATGGCCGTGGATCCTCGCGCTCGTGGGCGTTTTAGCGGTCATAGAGTCCGTAGCGGCCTACTACGAGTAGGATGTGGTACCTGACTTAACGGTGCGGGTAGATTGGCGTGATCGCCTGGATCGCGCGCAATCCGGCGGTCACCGGCCTTTCAGCGCTTCCTGAATGTAGTCCTCAGCTGTTTTTCTCAGCTTGCGGTGTATGAGTGTTGAAACTGGTATGGACACGAGTACGAAAACTGTTGCAAGCACTAGTGTGAAAGCAATCATCTTCGTCAACGAGTCGTAGTTCACTACGTTCCACTTCACTGCGAGCAACCACGTGATCGCGCAACACAGCCCTAGCGTAAACCACGAAAGCACTAGGAGTGGCCTCGACCTAGCCTTCACTAGTAGCAGGGTAGATAGAACCAGCACGCTCACTATTAGGATAGAGCAGAGAGAGGTCAGAGCGCCTATCGTCCAGATGTACTTCAAGGTCTCGTACATCACCAGCAGGTTGAAGCTGGTAGCGAACACCAAGCACCACAGTATAAGCCCCGTTGTAAAGACGTACCTTGCATTGCCCAAGCCGGTTGCCCCATGGTTCACTACAGCCTGCCAAGTTAATAAACACGGAGCATGCCCGGCCGCGGAGGCCTCTCCGCAAGCCGCCAATGGGTAATCAATCGTGAACATGCCATGTAATTAAAAACAAGCACCTAAACGGCTTCAGCTGGACAGGTGGTTGAGTTAATTCGCGATTAACTTCACGCTGGTACAGTTAACACGGAACCCCACCGTGGCCCCCCGATCTAATGAAGCCGGGCGAAGCCTGTAGCGGGTGGGCCGCGGAAGCGCCTCTACATTATACAAATACATTCGTGCACGTGGAAAGTATACGATAACAATGAGTTGTAACAGTCCAACTGGTATAAGTCGGTAATATGCATTAAGCCGAGACCCAAGACCCGGCACCCTCATTAATCTAACACATTCAACATGTCACCTGCCTTGATCGGTTTCAAAGGGTAGTACCATTAATCAGTAATTACAAATGACTGTTTCCCGTACTCCCGGTAGTTGACTCGTCTAGTGGTTAGCACTATATTGCACAGCAAGCTTACTATAATTCAGTGTTAATGCACTGCTCTCAGCGTGCACTACACGATTCACGAACTCTCAACGCCGTGCGAGTTTCGTAGCTCTACACTACATTAAACTCTACCGACAACACGAGGTCCACCGAGATCTTCGAATACTCCTTTAGCCTATGTACCTCTCCGTAGCTTCGTGCACGGTACCGTTCACATGGTACGGAGATAAATCGGCTTTTGATTCTACGGACCGTTCCAGCTAAGAAGCTGCAGTGATTATAAAATGATTGGTTAAAAACCGGGTATCTACCGTGTACTACTACGAGCTTAGCGCGCCCTGCTCTCTTGGAGACGACTCCTCTAGTTCTACTATTTCCCACACGACTACCCCGTTGGGGTCTGGACATTGGACTAGCCTTGTTCTCGGTAACCAGTCGTTCTCTTCTACGATGTTTCTCTGCTTAGCTGGTATTAGGGGGAGCAGGCTTGACAGCGCGTATATGCATACGTGTCTATTCCTTCCTGGAAAGCTCAGTTTACCACCATCTACTCTAAAGCAATCCCCTACAGCGTGGTTCGTACACGTGCCCCTGATCTCTTTAACCCTAACCAACAAGGACTTCATAGAGCACCACCGTTAGCTGAACCACGATATCCACCCGTAAACCAGCACGGCCACTACTAGTACTGGCATAACTACCTTGACCCAGTAATATAAGGCTTTCCAGGGAAGCGTTTCCCTGCGTAGCTCCAGCTCACCTATTAGCGTTTTCCTATCGATCAGCCAGCCGAACGCCGTTATGGAAAATAACGATGCTACGGGTAGCATCGTGGTACCCCAGAAGAGGTCGTTGTATAGCAGTATATCCACGCTGAGCATTGAGGGTACGCCCAGCAACACCTCTACTAAGCCCATGATCAGCACGGCCCTCCCTCTCGATAACCCGAACTCGCTCATCGCGTCAACGAATATCTCGAAACCTGGCACAGCGGACAGTAAGGCGGCGAATAGCAGTGCCGCGAAGAATAGCGTGAATAGGACTGCACCGCCTGGCAGGTGTCTGAAGATCTCGGGCAATGTTATGAACATTAATGGGGGCCCGCTCTGAGGGTCTACTCCGAAGATGAATACCAGTGGTAATACGGCTAAGCCGGCTATGAAGGAGGCTACCGTATCGCCCGTAGCAGCGTAGAGGGCGCTCCTCACGACCTTCTGATCCTTTGACATGTAGGAACCGTATATGAAGATCCAGGTGGAGCCCAGCCCCAGCGAGAAGAATACCTGACCCATCGCCGCCAGTACGGTGAACCCGGTCACCTTCTCCCAAGCTGGCTTGAGGTAGAAGACCAGCCCCTCAAGTGCTTTAGGCATCCCGAGAACGTAGACAGCTATGCCAACCAGGATGGCGTATACCACGGGCATCAATAACTTGCTGGCAAGCTCTACACCTCTTCTAACGCCACTGGAAACTACTAGTATGCAGAGCGCCACGATGGCTACGTGCATGGCCAGCTGTATGTGCAATGAACTCGTCAACTCCGAGAACGCCGCCGAGAAGTCTACCCGTTCAACGAAGATCGCGCCGGTCACCGATAGTATCAGGTACCAGAGCACCCAGCCTATGACGACAATGTAGTAGGCAACCGCTGCGATGACCGTTACCAGCAGGGTGTAACCTACTATCCTACCTCCCGGGTAGCCTATTTTCGTAAACGCGCTGAAGGGGCCTCTCCCCGCGTACCTGGCAATGGCGAGTTCCACTATTAACCCGGGTATTCCCACCCCTATGACTAGGAGCACGTACACTACTAAGAAGCCGGCACCTCCGAATCTGCCTAGCATGTAGGGAAACCTCCAAACATTCCCTAACCCCACTGCTACCCCGATGAGGGATAAGGCTAAGCCCACGCCACTGGTCCAGGTTTCCCTTCGAAGCGAACTCATGCGGGTCACCCCTTAGGAACCGGGCACTATGCCCCTCGAGCGTAAGTCTTCGAGGACGTCGTGAAGTCCCAGCTCACTGAGCTTCTCTGGGGTGGGTAGCCCGGTCCTCTCATCCCACCCGCGGACACTATAGTACTCCTTCAGCATGGCGTCTAGCTCGACTACGTGACCGGCAGATGGCCCCTTTTCCAGCGGCTCTTTAAGGAACCTCGAAGGAAGGGTGTCGTGTATTCTCCTGACCCCTTCTCGGACTATGTAAGCCCTCTCAACGTTGATCACCCTCTCGCCCACGGCCATGACCTCTAAAGGCGACAGCTTCATGCCCGTAACGGCCTCTACGAGCCTGGCTATTCGCTCGTAGTTGAGAATGTCCATGTTCTCGGCTAGGTTCTTGCAAACGCCCAGCGAGTCTACCAGCGCGCATATGTTCTCGTAGTAAGCTACGAGCCTGCCTTTACCTCTAACACCGAGCCTTAACGTGGCTTCTGGTTCGTTGAACATTCTAGCGCCTATTTTCGGGTCGTCGCTCAGTTCTACGAACGGCTCTGACCTCAGGTGATCTGCACCTCTCGTGGATACGGCGAAGCCCAGTCCGTACCCCTTTAGCCCCCTTGGATCGGCTTGAATCATCTCGAGCTTCTTTACGTGGAAAGCCACTTCATGCCCCCTTCCCAGCTTCTCCGCGGCAGCCACTACCCCCTCAGCTAGGATTGCACCGAACCCCCTTCTGTGCGCTATATCCCATATTAGCTTCATCACCGCGTCCATGTTGCCCCAATCTAGCTTAAGCCCTCCTACCTCGTTCTCCGTTAACAGCCCCCTGGAGTAAAGCTCCATGGCCCACGATATCACCTCGCTCGTTGAGATCACGTCGAGCCCCAGGTCGTTTACTAGCTCTATTGCTTTGAGCGCGCTATCTAGGTCGCTATTACCAATCCTCACCGTCATACCGGCTAGCGCTTCATACTCGGGGCCTTCGCTTAGGAGCGTCCTCTCCATCCTTTTCACGATGAAGACCCTGCTACACGGAACTATGCAGGAGAAACAGGCCCTGTTTTTCACGTTGTACTTCAATGCTAGCTTTTCCCCGCTAACCTCAAACGCGTATGGCACGGTGGGCTCAGTAAAGTGTTTCCCCGGGAGCACCCCGATCCTGTTAGCTGCTAGCAGTATCCTTGACGTGCCCATAATCCTCCTAGGCCAGTACTGTTCGTGAGTGTACACCTCTAGCTCCATTTCCTCGACCATCTTTTCGAACGTCTCGGCCTTGGCCACCTCTACGTAGCCGTCACCCCTAACGGCTATTGCCTTAAGGTTTTTGGATGCCATCACTACTCCAAGCCCTGTCCTCGCAGCCGGTCTTATTCTGTTGAAGAATATGCCAGAGAACTTCACGCCGTTCTCGGCAGCCGGGCCGATCAGCGCAATCTGCACGTCGGGGTCTCCTACCTCCCTCCTCAGGGCTTCGTAGGCTTTAGAGATCGGCATGCCCCACAGTCCGCTGGCATCCCTGATCTCGGCTGCACCGTTGCTTATGAACACGTATACTGGGCGGGGGCTTTTCCCCTCTATGATTACCTGGTCGAAGCCAGCGTACTTTAACTCGGCCGCGAAGTGCCCGCCTACGTTCGAGTCTCCGAGTATTCCCGTTTGGGGGGACTTAGCGGTTACATTGAGCCTGGCGCCCAGCGGAAAGCCCGTCCCGACAACGGGTCCCGTGGCGATCATTAGCTTGTTGCCGGGCGATATGGGGTCTATTTCGGGTGTTACCTCGCTGTAGAGCCTGGCAGCGTTGAAGCCTCTGCCACCGAGGTACGCTCTGGCTAGTCTTCTGTCCACTTCGTCCACCACGATCTCCCCGCTGGACAGGTTTACTCTTAGAACCCTGCCAGCGTAACCGTGTAACTTACTCCCGCCTGACACTAAGCCCCCACCTTCTCAGCAGGTTCTCATACTCCCTTAACGCGACAAGGTACCGTCTTCCAAGCTGCCCGGGGTTGGTAAAGGCGATCTCTGCTAGCGGGTACAGGGATAAAGCGTTAGTCGGGCACTTCTCGACGCACAGGGGGCTTCCGTTACATAGATCGCAAATTAGCGGTGTTTTATCAAGCGGGTTCTGGAACACCGCACCGTAAGGGCATGCACTAATACACGACCCACACGCATTGCACCTGTCCTTACTGAACTTCGTGAAACCCTTTTCCTTGTAAAGGGCGCCAGTAGGGCACGCCGATATGCACGGCGCGTTTGGACAATGCCTACACACAACGGGGTAATCCATGCCCACTAGGTCGTCTCTTACGACTCTTATCCTAGAGAGAGATGTCGAGAACACCTTTTCGTGTAGGAAGGAACACCAGAGCTCGCAGTATCTGCAACCAGAGCACTTAGATGGATCCACGGTTACGTGAACTACCATTGGTGCATATGCTACACCTCGGTTTTAGCTACATAGGGGGTGGGGTTTATATCTTTTAAGAAAACAAACCCCATTTACTGGATTGCCACCCTTAGCGCCACGTACCCGGTAGGAACGTTACATGTAGCTTCGCGTCAAAGAGATCTTCAGGTGCGTGGATTCCTGCGCGTTAACGGGCCTGCCGGGAAGTCGTAAAATCGCCGCATCGAAGTTCGGTATAAAGAGCTACGTTATCCGGTTCCAGGCCGAGTAGATCTGCCGTTTAGGATAATACCGGCGAAAGCGCGCGAGCACATTCCAACACATCGCACTTAACTAAGTGCATTGAGGGAGCAGCATCTTTACAGCTTTAACGCATAATTACATGTGACTACGTAACCGGCAATATGTACGCGACCTAGACTCCCTAGCACGTAGACATGCTAACGAAGTAGTCCACCAGCCGGCATGCTCTAGTTCGCTTTCCTGGAATAAGGTAAGTACGTTATGAGTTCCTGCCTGAAGCCGGTTCTCGGCCATGGATAGTGAAGCGTTTTTAAAGGTCTCCCCATAAAAGTACTTAAAGGGCTAAGTGGCCCAGGGTCAAGGCGACCTTAAGAGTGGTAGGTACAAGCTACTGGAGCACGAGGCATTTCGATTACTAGAGGAGTATGGGATCCCGTATCCACCGTACGGCTTAGCTAAAACCCCCGAAGAAGCGGCTGAACTGGCTTCCAAAATAGGGTTTCCTGTGGTTTTGAAAGTAGTGTCACCGGATATAAGTCACAAAACGGATGTCGGCGGGGTTGTACTAGGAGTAAGTAGCGTTGAGGAGGTTGTAGAAGGTTTCGAGAAAATAATGAAAAACGTGAAGTCAAGGGTTCAGGGTGCCCGCGTGAACGGAATACTAGTCCAAAAGATGGTTCCTCGCGGAGTGGAAGTGATAGTCGGCGGGTTGAGGGACTACACGTTCGGAGTGGCAGTAATGTTTGGTCTTGGAGGAGTGTTCACGGAAGTCTTCAAAGACGTAACTTTCCGCATATGGCCATTTACGCTCGAAGAGGCGCTTGAAATGGTAAATGAGATCAGGAGCGCGACAATCCTAAAGGGTTTCAGGGACACACCACCCGTAGACGTTTACAGCGTAGCGGACATCCTGGTTAAGCTGGGTAAACTATTGAACGAGCACTCCGAGATAGAATCGGCTGACTTGAACCCAGTAGTGGTGTACCCGGATAGAGCGCTCGTGGTTGATGCCAGGTTCATAGTGGGCGCATCGAAGGGGTAGTAGTTGCGGGGGCGATAGATTGATCGAAGAAAGGGAGGCCATAAAAAGATCCGCACTAATGGTGGCCGAGCTAATGGTGGCAGCTGCCAAGACAGCGCCTAAAGCGCGCGGAGTAGACAACATCACCTCGGTGGTTCTCACCGAGAGAGACGAACTGGAGAAAGTTGCACAGAAAATGGAAGAACTGGCGGAGAGGTATGGAGACTTTTTTAAGAGGGATGCCGAAAGTATCCGTAAAAGCGATGTACTCGTACTTATAGGGTGCAGGATCATCAATTTCGGGTTTAGAAAACCAGAAGCGTACAAGTACGACCCGGACCTGGTAAACTCTCTAATAAATCTCGGAATAGCGCTGGGCTCGGCAGTCAAGGTTGCCTCTTCGCTAAACGTCGATAATAGGATAATGTACTCAGCGGGCGTTGCAGCGCTAGAACTAAAGCTCGTGGATGCCGATGTGATTTATGGTATACCCCTTTCCGTGAAGTCTAAGAACGTATACTTCGACAGGGTGTGGCCGCCAAAGTAGGCCAGTGCCCGCGATGAATGTGCACAAGTACCGCATTCCTAGCGTCTAGCCCCCGGACTTAACGGTGAAGACTACTACTTCTTCCCCACTAACGATAACGTCGTCTTCCGTGACTATGGCGTTGTTTTTCAGCACTACATGCTCTGATTCTAGTAGACCGAGCTTTCTAAGTAAGTCCCGTACCTTGATCTCGTTTTCCTCGAGCTCGAACACGCTGCCCGTTTCAAGAACCTTTACTCTTATCAATGCTGCTCACACCAAGTTTATTTTCTAATTGCGACGCTTTTATGTAGTAAACTAGTTTACCGTCGTGGTAATCCCTGATGATGGTCCTTGCCGCCTCTTCTATTAGTGGTTCTTTTGTCGACTTGTAAAACCAGCCCCTGCGGGCTGCAAGCTGTTCTAGGATTTCAATCGGCGTCTTCGACTCAACCCTGTACGTATACGTGAACGCTTTGGGATTAAACTTCAAGATGCGCTCTATGAGCATTATCGCGTAGGGTACCGGGTCTTCCAGCTTTTCCGGCGGGTATCCACGGAGGATCCTCTCTAGCGGGTCCCCTTCCACCGGCAGTATGCCCGGGGAGTCTATCACTAGTATGTTATCGTCAACCCTGTAAAGCTGGAAGTGGCGGGTATATCCCGGGCTCCCGGGGTAGGGGCTTGTAGTAGCCGAGTGCCTGCCCTTGAGGGCATTTACTACTGAAGACTTCCCCACTTTTGGGTAGCCGACAACGGCTACTACTGCTGGTAAAGCAGGGGCCGCGCGCTTAATTGCGGATTTTAGTTTAAAGGTGCCCATGCGCTTAGCGGCCGACATGTACACTGCGTGATATCCACGCCTCTCGAAGTACCCCTTCCACTCCTCGGTAACGCTCCTAGGTACTAAGTCGCATTTGTTCAGGACGAGTAGTAGCTTCTTCCCGTGCTTCTTGACGATCTCAGCGAGCTTCTCGCTAAAAGTGCTTATCGGGTCCCTGGCGTCTAGCACCAGGAGCACGATATCGGATCTAGATACCAGTTTACGTACTTGATTCCACGAGGCGAGTATTATACCCCCTCCACTAGTCTTCTCCCCCCACGTAGTCTTCAAACCTAGCCACCTCTTCAGGGCTGAGTACGCTTAACCAGTCAACTTTAACGCCGGGTTCAAGCCTGGTGAGCCCCTTAATAGCCGAGCACAGGAGGTCTACGAGTTCAGGCCTTATGTTTGTCGTATCGACTTCGAAGACTTTGTCCTCGCCGAACGTGTTAAGGGCGTTTACGGCTATAACTCCAAGTATTTCGGCCATGACGTTTTCGTTCACCTTTCTCCTGCTCCAACCACGTTCAAGTAGCCTTTTCTCGAGTATTAGGGGGTGGGTTCTCAGCACCACGACCATGTCTACTAGATCTCTTGGAAGGATCTCCGGGTAGTGGGTTTGCAAAATGACAATGCCCTCTAACGACTTCACCAGCTCGCGAACATGCGTTACCAGCCTCTCCTCATCGACTACGTAGGTGCTCCTTAACTCGTCGTACATGGTTATAAAGCCCTTTTCCAAGGCGACTCGGCTCAAGTCGACAACTACTGCTCCACACGTTTCGGCAAGCTTACCGCAAATAACCGATTTACCGGTACC
Organism: Desulfurococcaceae archaeon; assembly: GCA_038845865.1. Lineage (NCBI taxonomy): Archaea > Thermoproteati > Thermoproteota > Thermoprotei > Desulfurococcales > Desulfurococcaceae > Desulfurococcaceae archaeon. The sequence continues at coordinate 442,647 of JAWBQJ010000001.1, read as the reverse complement.
GGGCGTTCCAGCAATGATCACCACTTTGCCCAGAAGCACCACCTTTCGAACTTTTTATACCCTAATGCTCTTATATCAAGTTTATAGTGGTGTTTATGAGTACTAAGCATCCCGGGGAAATCGCGTACGTAATTCCTAAACTAAGAGAGGGCGAGGAAGTTCTCTCGCTTACGCTTAGTGTCTGTCCATACTGCTACCGGGTGCTTCCAGCCGTTATTGTCGAGAGAGGTGGCAGTGTCTTCATCCGTAGAACGTGCCCGGACCACGGCGAGGTAGAAGAACTTTACTACGGTGATGTAGAGTTCTACAAGAGGGTGTTAAAGTTCGTAGATGAGGGTCGGGGAACAAAGCACGTGTACACGCGCGTTCAGACCGTGTGTCCCTTCAACTGCGGGCTCTGTGCAATGCACAAGCAACACAGTGCCCTCATAAACCTAGTGGTAACTAATAGATGTGACCTCAGTTGCTGGTACTGCTTCTTCTATTCCGAGGCAGCCGGTTACGTCTACGAGCCAACACTAGAGCAGATAAAGGCGATGATCAGGAGCGTCAAGAAGCAGGGTGCAACGATAGCCGTGCAGATTACTGGGGGAGAGCCCCTCCTCAGAGATGACTTAGTAGACATAGTGAGATTACTCAGAGAAGAGGGCATTAGGCATATACAGCTCAATACCAACGGTTTAAAAATTGCCCAGCTGTACTTGGAGGACCCAGTTAAGGCAGTGGAGTACGCTAAGGGCCTCAGGACATCGGGCCTCAACACCGTGTACCTGAGCTTTGACGGCGTGACGCCGAGAACTAACTGGAAAAACCACTGGGAGGTGCCATACATACTTGAAGTTTTCAGAAAGGCGGGAATTACAAGCATCGTCCTCGTACCAACGGTAATTAAAGGCGTGAACACCCACGAGCTGGGCGCAATCATAAAGTTCGCGGCCAAGCACGTAGACGTCGTGAGGTCAGTTAACTTCCAGCCAGTCAGCTTAACCGGCTACATGAAGAAGCAAGAAAGGGAGAAGTACAGGATCACCATACCCGAAATAGCGAAGCTCATCGAAGAGCAGACGGACGGCGAAATACCTAGAGATGCCTGGTTCCCGGTAAACGCTAGCGTGGTTTTCTCGAGATTCATTGAGTCGTTTAGCGGGGAGTACAAGTTCGAGATGTCAAACCACCCAGTATGCGGTGTCGGTACATATGTGTATGTCGAGAAGGAGGGTACTAAGACCCGGCTAATACCAGTGACGAAGTTCATTGACATAGACGGTCTACTAGAGTACCTCCGTGAGAAGTGGGGCGACCTAATAAGCGGCTCTAGTAGGATCTTAACGGGAATGAAGCTGCTCTATGCTATTAGAAAGTTCATAGACCAGGACAAGGCGCCCAGGGAGTTCGACATATACAAGATCTTAATTAACATAATCGTGAAGAGAAGTTATGAAGCCCTTGGAGAGCTACACTACAAGCTACTCTTCATCGGCCAGATGCACTTCATGGACCTTTACAACTACGACATACAGAGAGTCCAGAGGTGCAATGTCCACTACGTGGTACCTGATGGGAGGGTTATACCGTTCTGCGCTTACAACATCTTCGAAGACATCTACAGAGACAGGATCATGAGGGAGCACGGTTTTGCACTAACACAACCATACAGGAAGTACACCAGGAATAGGAAAGTACTGGAGTCCTCAGAAACGTATAAACACGCGTATGAAGGAATAATGTAAGGGAGGTAGCGACTAACTCGCTCTCTACCGTGTAGGCGTTAGTGGAATATAGACATCGACGTGCGTGAGGCCTTTAATAGCAACATTAGTAACATTGGTCTCTCTAGGTTGTCGTTATTATCTGTCCACGGTGCTACAGGGGCTTGGTAGCTAAATACTTAAATTTTCTACTTCAATGTACGATTGATGGGGGTCTTCCTTTGAGAACGCGCGAGCTGATCGAAAAGTACAGGACATACATTTCATCGAGTCAGGCATTCAAGTACTTCCCCTTAGTTGTGCAAAGAGCTAAGAACGCTAAGGTATGGGATGTGGAGGGGCGGGAGTACATAGACTTCCTGTCGAGCGCTGCATCATATAATGTTGGCCACACCAACGATTATGTAGTCAACGCCATCAAAGAACATGTCGACAAGTTTACGCACTATTGCCTCTACCTGTACCACGAGCCGGCAATTACCTTGGCTGAATTGCTCGTAAAAATGGCTCCAGGTAGTTTCCGTAAAAAGGTAATTTACGGGCTCAGCGGTAGCGACGCGTGCGACTCCGCGCTGAAATCCGCGCTCATATACGCGAGGAAGCCGGGGATAATTAGTTACACTTACTCGTATCACGGCACGACAGCTCTCGGAGTAGCCGTGGGGGGCTCGTTTAGTAGCGAGGTCAGGTCGTGCATGCAGTTCAAAAACGTCTACTTCGTAGACTACCCGGATACCTATAGGTGCAAGTACGGTGTTGATGACCCCGACCTGTGCGGTGAGCACTACTTATCGGAGCTTGAAAGCACTGTGAGGAGACTTGACGCCAGGGCAGGCGTAGCGGCCTTGATCATAGAGCCCGTGCAAGGCGATGGTGGGGTGCTCGTACCACCGAGAAATTACGTTAAAGGGGTTAGAAAGCTCACGGAAGAGTACGGAATAGTGTTAATAGACGACGAAGTACAGACCGGGATGGGCCGTACGGGGAGGATGTTCGCGATTGAGCACTTCGACGTAGAACCAGACCTACTGGTACTCGGCAAGGCTCTAGGCGCTGGAATGCCGGTCTCAGCCGTAGTAGGTCGTGCTGAAATCGTAGAGGCAGCCCCGCCTCAAACATTCTTCGCCGCACTGGCAGCGCACGCACTTTCATGCGTAGCGGCCATTAAGGGCATAGAGTACATGCTGAGCAACAACCTCGTGGAGCGGGCTCGTTCACTCGGCGACTACGCGATGAAGATGCTGAACGAGCTGAAGGATAAGCACGAAATCGTGGGAGACGTGCGTGGACTCGGCCTAATGTTGGGTGTAGATGTAGTGAAGGACAGGAAATCCAAAACCCCCGACAGGATCAGCGCGCTAAAGATAATCTGGAGATCTTGGGAGAAAGGGCTCATAGTGATGACTTACGGCAAATATGGTAATGTCCTCAGAATAGCGCCACCTCTAACGATACCTAGAGAGGACCTCGAACGGGGTGTTGAAATCCTGGAAGAAGCAATAAAAGACGTACTAGCAGGCAAGGTACCAGACACTGTAGTTGAGTACATGACAGCGTGGAGAACAGAGTAGTGGAGAGCGAACTCAGAGTCGCTGCGGGCCCGCCGGGATTTGAACCCGGGACCTACGGGTTAAAAGCCCGCCGCTCTACCTGGCTGAGCTACGGGCCCTACATAGAGATAAATTGAAGGGGCTTAAAAAGACTGGTTAATTGCAGGGAAGCTTAAAAGCCCATAGTAACTGATATTTTACTGAGAAGTAGCCGGGTCGTCTAGCGGCCAAGGATGCGGGGCTCTGGCCCGAGTATGGGGGAACCCCCGTGACCGGGGTTCGAATCCCCGCCCGGCTACTTACATGTCGTTCTTCTTTACCATCAAATTCCACCAGCTCGTGGAGATAATGGTAGCCCAACTTAAACGTATGTAGTTTGTAATGTGATTAAGACCTGAAGGTTAATTATGGTTTAAGAGTTTTTAGTTTTGGGGCTAGCCATGAAATCTTTAACCAAGCTCATTTACCAGCACGATTCGTACTTAAAAGAGTATGAAGCTATAATTACGCGTTGCGAACCCGGTATACTCTTCTTCGATAGCACGATATTCCACCCAAGAAGTGGTGGCGTGGACCACGACAAGGGCACTCTGATCATCAATGGCAATAAAGTAGAGGTCGTAGAAGTCTTCATCGAGAAGGAGAGTGGCGAGGTAGCACACAGGGTAGCTAAGCCCATCGAGGCATCTCCAGGCACGCGGGTTAAGATGATCTTGGACTGGGAGAGGAGATACAGGTTAATGAGGCTCCACACAACCGCGCACATCCTCTCGGCCATAATGTACAACGATTACGGGGCGTTAATTTCCGGCGGAAACATCACTCCCGACTACGGTTACGACGACTACACCCTTGAAAGATTCGATAAGGAATTATTCGTAGAGGCGATCGAGAAGGCGAACATGGTAGTTAAGAAAGACTTAGAAGTGAAAACCTACTGGCTTCCACGAGAAGAAGCGTTGCGAATACCGGGTATTACCAAGCTAGCTTACAGAACCCCTCCCGACATCAGGGAACTTAGAATAGTAGAGATACCGGGTATCGACGTTCAAGCTGACGGGGGCCCGCACGTTAGGAGAACAGGTGAAATCGGCGAAATAGTGTTCCTGAAGGCTGAAAACAAAGGCAAGAACAAGAGGAGAGTTTACTTTACAGTTAAGCCTTAATCAATATAAGGCCTTTAACGAATATTTTTTAACCGGCCCGATGAGGCCCCGTCGGGAGACTACCCACAGATAGATGAAGAATCCCCTGGCTTAGAGGGCGCACTCCCTGCTAGCACTAACGTCTCGAAGAAAGCCCAAATTGCTGTCAGCCGCGGCCTTTATCTTCACGAAGCCCATCTGTCCGCTGAAAGCTCATCACGACACTAACTACTGTGTAATTAAAGGTCAAAACTATTAAAGAGGTAGTGCGTATAATGTCTTGGTGCCGGGGTGCCCGAGCGGCCTAAGGGGGTGGGCTCGAGTTCCAGCGTATCTCTGGGAGACCCACTGCCCCTTGCAGGGGTGCGCGGGTTCGAATCCCGCCCCCGGCGCCAGTAACCTGAAGCGCTTACACTCTTCAATAGCAACTGTGCTTAGCCACGTTGATAACACGCGGTAAAGGCGGCCTCTCTGCCTAGAAGGCACTGGCTTGCTCGCCGTTGAACAAAAATAAACCTTACCGTTACCAATAGGCATAATTTGGAATAGCAGGCTAAGTAGCGTGGAGGGCCGAGCATGTCCAATATGGGGGTTAGGGCAAGGCTTTACGAGGTAGTGAATAATGCGGTGGTGTGTAATGTGTGTGAGAGGAGGTGCATCCTCGTTAAGGGTCGTAGAGGCGCCTGCGGCAACTACATAAACTTAGACGGAGTGGTATACAGTATTGGGTATGGAAGGCTCAGCGCGATTGAAAGTAGGCCTATAGAGGTAAAGCCCCTTTTCCACTACTGGCCCGGTTCAACTGCGTTAACGTACAGTAATTACGGGTGTAACTTTTACTGTCCGTGGTGCCAGAACGATCATCTAAGTTACCGTAAACCTAGCGGCGAGGAGGAAGTGATTCCGCCCGAAAAGCTCGTGGAAATGACCGTTCTAAGCGGGGATGAAGGCCTATCGGCCAGTTTCAACGAACCATTAACTCAACTGGACTACGTGATCGACGTCACCGAGCTAGCCACCAAGCACGGGCTTTACTCAATGGTGGTTACAAACATGTACTTCACTCAAAGATCGCTGAAAGCTGTAATCGAGGCCGGCGTAGACGGCTTCTCGGCCGATATAAAGGGGTGTCCGCAAATGAAACGCGCGCTCGTGGGAATAGATCATAACGTGGTATTCAGGAACGCAGCAAAGGCGCTGGACATGAACGCTCACGTAGAAATGGTGTACTTGGTTGTGACGAATACCAATGATTTCGAGGATTGCTACGAGTGGATCATTGATAACCACCTAGAGTACCTGGGCCCCGACGTGCCTATGCACATCAACAGATACTACCCAGCACACAGGTGGAAAGAGCCGCCAACACCCTTAGAGAGACTAAGGGCTATAAGGGACTATGCCGTTAAGCAGGGTTTAAAGTACGTGTACATAGGCAACGTCAGGGATCCTGAATTGGAGTCAACGCGTTGCCCCAGGTGCGGTAAAACCGTTATCTACAGGCACAACTACAGGGTACTATACCATAGCCTCGATCATAGCGGGGGCAGGTATAGGTGTAAAAGATGTAACGAAGTGATTCCAGTCAGGGGCAAAATAGTTGAAAAGTGAAATCTACAGGGCGAGACGTTTAACGCGCTTCACCGTTTCAACAACACCGTAAAGTTCAAGGGGCGATGACAGGATGATACCGGTTACCAGTCCCCGAAGCCTTTCAATCACCGCTTCTAGCTCTCCTGGGAGCACGTAGGGCTGTCCGAGCCTTTCGAATAGTTCAACGTTGCTGCCTAGCCCTAGTAGTATAAACGCGAAGGTCTTCTTTATACCGCTGAAAGCCCGTGCAAGGGCTCTGAGGCACTCCACGTAACTTCCACTAAACCTTATAATCGTCACAAAGTCCGGTTTTACGCACTCTACTCGTTTAACCATCTCTTCGACCGTGAACTTCGTGCTGAGCACTATTCCCAGGTCAGCTCGTAGTCCGTGTTTACGGATATAACTTACAACAAACTCTGTGGTGTAATCATTGCAGTCAGAACCGTGTCTCGGGGGATCCCCTCTGGTGACCAGGACCCCGCTCAACCCGAATTCGCTAGCTACTTTTACTTTCTCGAGTATGTGGTTTAGAGTGTAATCACGCGTTCTCAGACTACAGTAAACCTCGGAACCGTATTTCGTAGTTACGTATACCCCAGTAGCAAAGCAGTCCATCATGGGCACTCCAGCGGGTGCGCAGGGAATGAAGTACCCATCGAGTAGGCTGTTCGTGGCGCTTACAGTCTTTTCAACCCGGTTTCTGCTATATGGTGGCAGTTCCAGCAAGATCTCCAACTCTATGACCCCCGCTGGCGTTAACTTAAAAATACTTGTAGAAGAGTTATAAAGCATAAATTGCCGCCGCGTAAGAGCCTATTTAACGAGTGGGTAGCATGCTTTACGCAGTAGGCAAGTACAAGATCGGCGGGCTAGTGGGAGAGGGCCCCACGTGGGTAATTGCAACGATACTCTACCACGGAGATAAGTGCTTGCTAAGCCCTAAAGGAGACTTCGATAGAAACGCGTTGTCTACGAAGCTGCAAGAGGCCTTGTCGATCACCTCCGAGTATAAGCTTGTCTTAGGCGTAGATGCCGTGATTCCTTCAGTAGAAGCAGCTTCCCAGATCCTCTCCTTCTTAGGGGAGTTCAACATACCCGTGTTCATCGACTCTCCGAGCCCGGAAGTACGGGCAAAGAGCTACCTGGCAGCGGGCGAGCTGGGCCTTGGAGAATACGCAATCGCGAATGGGCTGTACGTTAATAGCCCTCCCGAAGAGCTTGATGCTCTCCGAGAAAGTAAGCTCAAAAAGGCCGTGATCATAGCATTTGATCCCAGAGACCCCTACAAGTACATACAGCCTGAAAGCCGAATAGCGCTACTAGAAGAGAGACTCATCCCGCTTGCGAGGAATGCAGGCGTAGAACTGTTCTTCGCGGATTTCGTGGTGCTAGATCCGGGTAGCATCGCTATATGCGGAGAGACGCTAAGGCTTTTCAAGTCGAAGTATGGTGAACCAGCTGGATGTGCTCCAGCCAATGCGCTGGGCTCAGTATCCAAGAGCACGGTATCCGTGGATGAGCTCTACGGCATCCACGGAGGCTCTGCCGCGTACTTGAGAATGATGGGGGCGGATTTCGTAATGATCGGTCCGCTTGGTAGGGTAAAGTACGTTACACCGGTTTTAGCGATGGTAGATGGCCTACTCGGATATGCGCTTAGAAGGCAGGGTATCAGGTTACCGGAAGAGCACCCGATTAAAGGGCTACTCAAAAAGGTACAGAGGCTCTTCGCTCAGCCCGTATTACCCGGCACTTGACCAATAAGCCTGTTGACTAGTTTAACGGCCTCAACGGCGTTCGGGGCCCAGCCATCCGCGCCGATTTCCCTGGCGAAATCTTCCGTCACGGCTGCTCCACCGACGACTATCTTCACCTTGTCTCTAATGCCTCGTTTTTTCAACTCATCTATTACGGCCTTCATGTACTTTGCAGTAGTAGTTAGCAATGCGCTCATGGCGAGGACGTCGGGCTTGTACTTTTCGCATGCTTCGACAAACCTCTCTACCGGGACATCCACGCCGAGATCGACGACTTCGTGGCCGGCTGCTTCTAGCATGACTGACACCAGGGATTTACCCACGTCATGTATATCGTCTTTTACCGTCCCAATTACTATTCGAGCCCTCCTCGCGTGCTTGAGGGCTGATACTTCCTCGGCTATGCGGGGTCTTAAAATGCCCATTATTTCCTTAAATATAGAAGCTGCCTCCAAGAGCTCTGCGATGAAGTACTCCCCCGTTTCATACAGCTTTCCAACCTCCTCCATGGCCTTTGACATGGATGATAAGACTATGGTCGATGCGGTGATGCCAGAGTCCAGTGCCATTTTTACGTGTAGCTTCACGCACTCCCTATCAAGGTTTACCAGGCACTGCTTAATTACCTCTAGCGCGTTCATGGCGGTTACCTCGCATTGTTAGACATAATGGCCTCGAAGGCTTAAAACTCCAGAGTAGATATAGGGGAGTATAAAAGGGTGCTGGGGGCCACCCGTGCACGTGAGGGTAAGCCATGTGGGTAGTTTTCCATTTAAGCCCGAAGCGCAGTCTGTAGAGCTCGTAGTAAAGGGCTATGTAGAATCGGGTGTTAACGCGCCTGCGTACCCCCAGTTAAGGGACTTTGTGAGAATGTTCCTGGAACCCTACATTGAAGCTGGGATACTCGACGACGTTGGTGGAATGTATCTGGTCAAAGACATGGAAGGCCTCAAAAAGCCGCCTGAGCTGAAACCCGAGATCTGGGAAGCAGAGCTATTTGTCGAAGCCTCAAAAGGCGTGTTTAAGTACTTAAGGGCGCCCGTAACGGGCGCCTTTACGCTTGCCAGCAACATACTACTGCAACCTAAGGCGGAGGATTTTTCGGCAACTGCACTAAGCGATAAGCAGGTGGTGGAGTCGCTTGCAGCCTATGTCAAGAACAACCTGAAATATCTTGCTAGTTTAGGCTACAATATCCTCTTCGTGGACGAGCCTATGCTCTCCGTGGTTGTTGGTGCGAGAAAGGTACTACTAGGGTACGCCTTAGAAGACATTGCAGACTACCTGGACTACGTATACAGTGGCGTGACGGGTGAGCGCGGAATACATGTATGTGGCAGAATATCAAAGCCTCTGTTTAGAACACTGGTATCCGTCGAGGAGCTGGATGTTGTAAACTTCGAGTTTTACGGTACGCGCGAAAACGTCCAAGTGCTTGAAAGGGAACTACTGGAGGCTCATTCCAAGAAGCTCGCGCCGGGAATCGCGAGCAGTAAAAGCATGAAGGTAGAGCCCGTAGAGGAGCTCCTCGGTATACTGAAAGAAATAGTCAACCGCGCTGGTCTAAATGTAGACCTAGTCTCAGCAGATGATGGTTTTAGAGGGCTAAGGGACGTTGCACCCGAAACCGAGCTAAGAGAGATATGCTTTAACAAGTTAAAGAGAATAAGAGAGGCTGTAGACCGGCTAGTAGCTGGTTTAAAGGACCCTCAGAGTAGCGACCAGCGCTATGAGAGTGCGGGGGGTGGGATTTGAACCCACGCAGGCCTACGCCAGCGGATCTTGAGTCCGCCCCCTTTGACCTGGCTCGGGCACCCCCGCACCACTATAGTATCTAGGATTTAGGGGCTTCTTAAAGGTGTTTGTGAATTATTAAAGCTATTTAAGGCTTTTAGTAACGTGATAACTCAAGGGGGTTTACATGCCGCTCAGACCAGCTAGGTGCTATACCCACTTCGGCGGGCCACCTTACACTCGAAAAGAGTACATTCCCGGCATTCCACCACCGAAGGTAACGAAGTTCGAGATGGGTGATATTCACAAGGATTACGACTACGAGGTCACGCTAATAGTCGAAGAGGCGGGGCAAATCAGGCATAACGCACTAGAGGCTGCACGCGTGATGACCCTCAAAAACCTCACAAAGAAGCTAGGTGAAAACAACTTCTTCCTCAAGGTTAAGGCTTATCCTCACCACGTTATCCGCGAAAACAAGATGCTAGCGTTTGCAGGCGCAGACCGTCTACAGGAAGGTATGAGATTAGCCTTCGGAAAGCCCATTGGTACCGCTGCTAGAGTGTACCCGGGACAAGAGGTAATGATTGTCCGCGTATTCAAGGACCACGTTCACGCGGCCAAGGAGGCACTTAAAATAGCGGCTTCAAAGTTACCGCTACCATGTAGAATAGTCATAAAGCCGCTCAAGCCCGGTATTCCCCCAGTAGGTTGAATAAGGAGCTTTGTCGTTGGGCCAGGTACTTTCATGTAACGACTACGTGATACCATTCGATGCTGTCGTGAAGGCTGTTAGGTCAGTAAATCCGAGAAGAGTTCTGATACATGCTCCTAATGGCTTTAAACACCTGTATACGTGCCTTGAAGAACGGCTGAGATCCTTCAGCATTGAGGAGGTATACTTCTCATCCAGTCCAGGTTACGGTGCGTGTGATATACCGGTAGAAGAGGCCGAAGTACTTAAAACAAACCTAGTTATACACTTAGGCCATGGCGAGTACTTCCTCCAGGAGAGTACAGGCATCCCGGGTATGAGGATAGTGTACGTTCCCGTCTACTATCAACGGGCTCTAAGCACTGACCTGCTGGAAAGCCTCTACAATACGCTGAAAAGCCTGAGCGCTGAAAGAGTAGCACTCTCGTCGACGCTCGTAGAATCACTTTTAAAGAAGCAGGTTTCAGAATACCTTGCCAGGAAAGGTATTGTCTTATATGACACGGATAAACCCATACTAGGGTGTTTGTACTCCCACGTAGTTGCGTTAGAAAGCAAGGCCGACGCGCACGTGGTGATCGCAGGAGGACTATTTCATGCCATCGGTTTAGGGCTCGTAGCCTCTAGGCCGGTTATAGCGGTAGACCCGTACATGAACAGGTTGTTAATGGCCAGTAACGAGGCGCATAAAGTGCTCAGAAAAAGGCTATACGCCGTTCTAAAGGCTAGGGAATCGACAGGTAACAGGGTCGGACTAGTAGTAGGTACGAGGCCTGGACAGTACCGGCCTACTCTTAGTAGCTACATTGAGCGATTAGCTCTAGATAAAGGCTATAGAGTCTACAAAGTGGCTTCCAGCTATCTGACACTTGATAGGCTAATAGCCATGGACAGCGCGCTCAACCTGGACTTCTACGTCGTGACGAGCTGTCCTAGGTTGCCTATAGATGACCTCGCAGACTTTCATAAACCAGTGTTAACTCCGGGAGAGTTCATAATGTTACTCACCGGTAGCGATAAGTACCTTTACCCCTGGTGATGCGCTATTAGAGCCTTAATGATAACTAGCAAGGCCGATCTCGAAAGGGCTCTCACCCCGTACTCGCTTGAGGCGGTGCGTAAGCAATATAAAGCTCACCTTGAACAGTACCCCACGTCCACTTCCGTGGCAGCACACATGATATGGGTTGCTTTATTGAAAAACTCCATAGACGATGCCACAGTCGCGGATCTGGGTTGTGGGAACGGTATACTCGCCACCGCATCGTTACTAGCTGGTTCGCGCAGAGCGGTCTGCGTTGACATAGACGAGGAGATACTGGCGTTCGCGCAGAGTATCCTATTCAAGGGCTTCCGGGAAATGGCCCATCAGCTTATACCCGTGGTGAGTGATGCAGCGTCGATAGAATTGAATAACATAGACACAGTTGTGATGAACCCTCCCTTCGGCGTGGTGAAACGCAATAGAGGGCTAGATTTAAAGTTCTTGGAGAGCGCTTTGAGAAGCGCCCGTAATGTTTATAGTTTACACAAGCATTCAAGAGGTTTCTTAGAGGTACTGGAAGAAATGAGCAAAGCAATGGAACTCGATATAACCTGGTTTGAAGTATTAAACTTAGAAATACCTATGATTTACTCAAGGCACAGAAGAAGAGTCCATAGGGTGAAAGTAGTACTCTTGGGCTTAACTAAGCGCTATGGGTGAAACATGCATGGGCTTTGTCGTACCCGGTGAACCAGTGGCCGTTGAAGAGGAGGCGATACCGGCTACAGGTGTTTATGTCGACGGAACTGGGTATTTAAGGTCCATGGTTATTGGACTTGCTGTCTTTGACAAGTACAAGAAGATTCTCCAGGTGAAGACCGTCACGAGAAAGGATCTAACGATAAAGCAAGGCTCTCTAGTAGAGGGCTTGGTACAAAGCGTGAGCGAAGATGTGGCTTTAATTAGAATATATGCCGCAGAAAACACCAGGTCGAACGCTATTGGCTTGCTACACATTTCCCAGGTATCCAACGAGTATGTCGTGGACATCTATGATTATGTAAAGCCGAGTGACATAGTTAAAGCCAAGGTACTCAACTCCACGCCACCGTATCTCTTATCTATAAGGGAGCCGGTGACGGGGATAATACTCGCATACTGCAGTAATTGCGGGCAGGTCTTGTACCTGCACACATCGGGTTCTCTCGTCTGCAAAAACTGCGGTAAGCAGGAAAAGAGAAAAACTGCAGCGGAATACCTTTACGTCTTGAGGTGAATGCTTGCCACTAATTAAGAGGAGGTTTTACGTACCGTGTAAGGAAGACGAATGTTTAAAACTCTACGAGCTCCTCAAAGACCGTATGCCCTCCATAAATTACATCTCGATGCAGCTAACTGGTAGGGGCCTCTTACTTGAGGCCCACGGGTATGAATCGGACATAAAGGATCTTTGGATCGAGGTGAAGAGGCTAGTAGGTCCGCTAAAAGAAATAACACGTAAAGCGGCGCTACGAAAATACCCTATCAGCCTAGTAGCGAAAATGATCCGCAAGACCTTTCCACCGAAACTTTTAATGGAAATCCTCAGGAGAATGAACTACACGGCTGAGCATTTAAGTGATGAAGATTCCATAGTTACCAACGCCCCGCTAGAGGAGATCCTGAGGCTGGCCGAGAGAATCGCCGATTTGAACCCCGAAGCAACCAGGCTTGCGGCTAACACCTCGACAAGGTACTACATTATAGCGGGTTGCATTCTGAGTGAAATGTCCTTAGAGGGCGTGGTGGGGTTGTCCGCGGATTTGAACATATTGAAACGATCGGAGGATGGAAGGCACGTTCTCGTGGTAGACTGGAGAACAGCCTTAGACATTTTTCTGAAAAACATTAAAAAGTAACTATGATTACTTGATAGTTACGATGGGGGTTGCTTAAATGGACGTTAAGGTCGTTTCGAAGACCGAGAAGGAGCTTGTACTCGAGATATACGGCGAAGACCACACGCTAGGCGATCTCTTAATGAAAGAGGCCTTACGTCACCCCTCCGTAGAATACGCTGCTTACAGAATCCCTCATCCATTAAAAAACATCATGGAGTTCATTTTTGTCGTAAAGGAGGGCACAGATATGTCCACGGTATTAAAGGACATTATTGAGCGCCTTAAAAGCGGAATCGAGGAGTTTAAGCGTGCTGTTGAAGAGGTATTTAGCCAGGATTAGGAAGGATGAAGGAGGAATCAAGGATCTTAGTATACGGCATGGGTAACTACTATGGAGTATTTGCCACGTATAGAAAAGATTTTATAGAGGAATTCGTAGTGCTCAGACTACTTAGCTACGACGTTAACCAGTACTTGCAGAAAAACATGCGCACATACAGCGAGATCACATACATGGTTTCGTGCACCGAAAACAAGTACGCGATGCGCCTTTTCCCCTTTAAGGTCCTCGAAGGCGGCGACGAGTTAACGGTAAAGCATAAGTACTGTAGCCTAGTGAATTCCGTTCTATGCATGCTAGAGAAAAGGATGCTAATAACCCCCTCTGACGTAGAGCTCATCGTGGAAACTAGTGAGAAGTGCATAGGTGATAAGTGATGATCAGGTTCTGCCCGAGGTGCGGGGGCTTGCTGAGACCCCAAAAGGAGGTAAACAGGAATGTACTGACATGTAGCAGGTGCGGTTATAGAGAAGAAGCTGTGGGTAACGCGTCAATGAAGGTATCCTCAAAGATAGAGCACAGCACTAAGGAGAAAACGGTCGTTCTCGAAAACGAAGTTAACCAATCGACGCTACCGGTAACTAGAGACGTTACGTGTAAGCGGTGTGGTGCGAATGAAGCATACTACTGGGTGATGCAGACAAGGGCTGCTGATGAGCCTCCAACAAGGTTTTACAAGTGTGTTAAGTGCGGACATGTTTGGAGAGAGTACGAGTAGCCCAGTATCATAGCTTTAATAACGACAACCACGTAGATTTTTCAGGTGGTTTAGTTGAAGCTTAAATTTAGGGAAGCCGTCATCTGGAAATACTCGATCACCGCGATATCGAGAATAGTCGGAGAGGCGAGCTTCAAGATCTCGGAAGACGGCCTTAGATTGCGGGCCATGGACCCTTCCGGTGTAGCACTCGTAGACTTCTACGTACCTAGAGACGCGTTCTACGAACTCGAAGTACCTGGTGAAATAGTCATCGGAGTAAACATGGAGGACTTTGCAAAAATACTTAGGCGGGCTAGGAAGGGAGATGAGCTAGTACTAGAAGTGCTAGGAGAGAGCAAGCTAGGAGTATACTTGGAGGGGAGGGGTTCAAGGAGATTTATATTACCGAGCATAGAGCTATCGTACCAGGAAGTGCCCGAAATAAGCTTTGAGGAGTCATTTAGGTGTAAAATCTTACCCAAAATGTTCAAGGACATAGTGAGAGAACTCGAACCAGTAAGCGATGCTATAGAACTGTACGCTCCCGAGGGTAAAGGTACACTGTACATTAAGGCGCAGGGCGAAATCGCGGAGGCTGAAGTAGTGCTTAGTGCATCTACGGGCGCCCTAATAGAATACGAGTCTACCGGTGAAGCCCGGTCGAAGTACACCGTCGACTACTTAATAGAAATCGCCATCGCTTCTCAAGCCGCGGAAACACTTTCCCTGGGCCTGGGCGTGGAGACACCACTCAGAATGGCGTATGAATTACCTCATGGGGGCATGTTGCAGTTCTATGTTGCCCCGAGAACAGACTAGTAAAATAGCCTTTCTGAGGAAAATTATACGCGAATACTACAGTCAAAGGCCGTTGGAGGAACCGGGCGATCTCCACAAAAGGGAAATCGCGCTTGAAAGCCTAGAAGACGCAGCTTACATTAGGCACCTGGCTTTTCCTTATATGAGCGCACTCTACGAGTACATAACAACGGTTAAAACACCCCTACACCTCTATCATTCCTCCGCGCTGTACGCTGTACCCGACGCTGACATAATGGAAAATAAGATTTGGGAGGGTTCAGAGCTCCTCTTCGATATAGATGCCGACAAGTACGAGGGTTGTAATAAGAGGATATGGATTTGCCCAGAGTCCGGCGAGGCTTACGATACAGTATTAGGGGCGTGTCCTCAAGGCGAAAAACCCGTAGAGTACCTCTCTTTGCCTTGGATGTGCATTGTGAAGGCATGGAATAGTGCTTTAAGGCTTGTAGACGTCCTCGAGAAGGATTTTGGATACAGCAAGATAAAGATTTACTTTTCGGGAAATAGAGGCTTTCACGTAAAGGTATTAGACCAGGAGGTACTTCAACTGGGTAGGGAAGCTAGGAGGGCTATTGCAGACTACGTATCGTGTAATGAGCTAGACCTTGATACGCTGTTTCCAGCATATAGGGGCAAGGCCGTTTTCAGAACGCCAGAATACGGCTTGAGAAAGCGCGTCCTAGAACTTGCCATGAAACGCGGTATCATCGAAAGGCGCAGGGTCAAAGAATTAGAAGATGTCATGCTCGTAGACCTGGAATACGTTAAGGCGATTTTAAGGGAAGTGTGCGTAGATGTCGACCGGGCAGTTACGATGGACACTACAAGGTTATCGAGGTTTGGCAACAGTCTCAACATGAAAGCAGGGTTTAAAGTTACCGAGTTAAAGCGGGATATTGACGTGGATAGGCTACGCTATGAGTGCTTTTCTCCGTTTAAGGGCACACTCAAGGTAAAGTCCCTGGTTACGGGAGGCGTGGACGTTTTAGATACAAAATTAAACCTCGTGAGAGGTAATATCTATAGAGTAGAGGCGTATATAGGAGTGTACATGGTGGTGAAGGGCTTAGCCCTACCCGTGGACTTCAACGAACTGGAGGTAAGACCATGAGCGAGTACTACTTGAAGCTTGTAAGGGAAGAATTAAAATCAGGTGCACTCACTCAAATTCCACATTTACGCTTAGCTTCAATACTACAGGTAATTAGGAAATCCTTAATGAACGTTCACGTAATCGATGAGCTCGGCAAGGAAGTACTCTATATGCTACTTAAACGCGTAGTGGATGATGCAGGCCTCCTTGTTAGAGTTAGGTTTCTTAAAGTAATCTTGCAGGGGCAGGTTGAAAACAGCTCCGTAGATGTCGAACATGCAAAGGCACTCTTAGCGGTAATGAAAGCGGGAGAATCTCTCTTTTCACCGGTAGTACTCAAATACGGAGACCGCATACTCTACGAATTTACTTCGAACTGCCAAATTAATGGAAAAAACTACAGAAAGAACGAGATCGCCGCCCTCCCCATAAGGGACCTCATATTAGCAGAAGTGAGTGGGTGTGGGAGAGTATTACTAGACCCATTCTACAAGTGGTATACGGGTACCTGGAGTCAGTAGTATAGTAGCAATGCGTAAAAAGCCACAGTAGTGGCCAGCAAGGCTACGAGTAAATGTAGCACTTTGCGGGCTTCTTTTGATGGTGTGGTTTTTCTACGTTCCGCCCTGACCTTAGTAGTTCTGAACTCGCGGATCACGTAAACGCTTAGGGTCAAGAGTATCACCATAAAGGCCATGCGGAGTGTCAAAATGCCTAGTGCTGGAAGGGCTGTAGGGCCCGGTGCTAGTAAACCCGTCACTAGGATGATGTAGAGCGCAAGCGCTATGTATACTGTTAGCTTGAAAGTGAGCTCGGCCAGCTCGTTGTAGTCGAACAGCCTCGAGATCGCCCCTCTGTACTTAGCCCTCTTCACGGAGAGCACCATTTTGTACTGGAGAGCACACAGATTTAATAGTTTATGGGGTTAATTAATAAAGCCTGAGTAACTCAACACTATGCCTGGTGCCACTAGATGGAGCGCAGAGAACCGGTCAAGGCTAGCGTCGTAGAGTACGTACTACTAGTGCTTGCAATAGCGATCCATATATGGCTTTTCATGAGTAACGAGCTTTACTTACAGCCTACAGCCCTCAGCGTGGCACGGTACGCTGAGAGCTTTGAGGAGTTCTGCAAGCTAGTGGAGTATAGCGGTAAATGTGAATTAGCGTTCGCGTACATATGGCTATTTTCAAAAATACCGCCACAAGCTTTCGTCATATTTAACATCTTAACGCTACTCATCACCTACATAGTTACCCGTAGGCTACTTCATTCGGGAATAGGGGGGGTGTTCGCGGCATTCATGTATGCGATAACCCCCGGCATTCTGGCCTCATACTTCTTAGAGCAATCGGGGCTCCTCCTATTGTCTCCACTAATCGCTACAACGACTCTATTAACCGCTCACGGTCTTCTAGAAGGTGAAAGAGTCTACTTGGCGGCAGGCCTAGCTCTCTACGTTTTCATGATACTTCACCCAGCAGGGTTCCTACCCCTCTTAGTCGGGCTAATTCTGCTATTATCCGACTACGTAGAGGGTAATATCACGTGGTGGAAGGTAAGGGTGTTCTTGGCTATGACCTTAACGGCGATGATAGCACTGATGGTAGTCAAGCCTACTAATTACGATGTTTATGCTGTTCCCTTAACGGCAATGTCCCTCGGGTTCCTCGGCGCAGTACACATAGCTCGTGGAAGGCTTCAAGCCTCGTATAAAGCCATAATACTAATACTAACAGCCATACTGGGAGTGGTGTGCGGGCTTTTCATTCGCGCTGCTGGGGTGTATAGGAGTGCAGATTACATCACCACGCCCAGCTCCATCGTGATGTACGGCTTGCCAGGGCTTATCGCCATACCGGGATTCCTACTGGCAATATGGACTCCCACTAGCCACGAAGAAAGGCGAATCGCGCTGATAGCTCTTCCAGTCGCACTACTTACTACTATAGGCCATTTCGCCATAACAACGGCAATACCCCTACTAGCTTTCACGGGCTCTATAGTATTAAGCAAACTTGTAAAAGCGATCGGCAAGGGCGCAGTTCCGGCCAGCAAGATATACAAGCTAGTAGCCGTGCTGACTTTAACAACCTTCATAGTTGTACCAGTGTTCTGCTCATACATGGCTTCAACACGTTTCACCGGGATAAACGCCCTTTCCAAAGAAATCGTAGAATTAAGCCGAGAGAGGGGCCTAGGTGCGAGGCCTGATATAAACTTGCGGGTTCTCGGAGAGGAGGTAGCCGATGCGGTGAAATCCAGTGCAAGGGGCGAAAAAGTACTAGTGGTTACCTATTGGGATTACAGTTACTGGGTACAAAGTGCACTAGCTGAGAGGGGGGTCAAGGCGCTAACTCTGAGTCACCCCTATGGGAGTGTTCAAAGTAAGAGCCTTGTTTCGAGAATTTTCGTTAACAACTGGAGGACTTCCAGAGAAATCTTAAAAGACATTAGCCGGGAAATAGGCGTCGAAGACGTCTACGTATTGATCACCACTGTGTATAGTGCAGGGCCCATGAATGACTCGTTCGTGGGTGTCCCCCAGACGGCATACACGGCGACGGGTCAGCCCTCCCAGCCCATATACGGCGCTTACGGTGATCTGATCAACATACCCGCGTACTTAAAGCTCGCTAATAAGACCGAAGGAGACTACCTGTTCCTTGGTACGGGTATCAGTGAAAGATCAAGGCCTCTCATGTGGACTGCTACCGGAAGGGAAACTCTCGTGGTACAGCTTTGCATTTTGGCGATGAGTAGGGCAGGATATAGCGCTGTATACAACAACATGATCGAGACCAGGCCACTCAATGCCACGGTAACGGGGTTTGAACTAGTATATGCCGGGATCATCCCGGTCGGCGAGGTAAACGTAGCTTATTACGGAATGTACAGTGTGTACTACATGGTGGCGCTATTTAAGCTATCAGAGTAAGGTATTACTAGGTGAACCGGTGCATGGTTCTTCCGAGAAGGCCTCTTCCAGAGGTTGGGGAACTAGTTATAGCCACGGTTACTGAAATATACGACTACGGAGCGTATGTCACATTGGATGAGTATAGGGATTACAGGGCCTTTCTACCGTGGAGCGAGATATCCTCAAAGTGGGTTAGGAACATTAGGGATGTTGTTAGAGAGGGGCAGAAGATAGTTGTCAAGGTAATACGTGTCGACAGGGTGAAAAAAGAGGTTGACGTGTCCCTGAAAAGAGTTGCGGATAGCGATCGGCAGCGAAAGATGCAGTGGTGGAAGAGGTACGTCAAGGCATGTAAAATAGTGGAGACGGTGGCCGAAAAAATCGGTAAAAGCACTGAAGAGGCTTACATGGAGGTTGTGTGGAAACTTGAAGATAGGTACTCGGACGTCATGTATGCCTTAGAAGAGGCGCTTAGTAAGGGCCCCCAGGTGCTCCTTAGTGCAGGGGTTCCCGAAGAGTGGATTAAACCGCTACTGGAAGAAGCATCAAGGCACGTTAAGCTGAAAGAGGTGATGGCCCGGTACAAGCTCGTGGTGCAGTCACACGACCCCGACGGCGTAGAGAAAGTGAAGAAGTGCCTTGAATCAATAGCGGCCTACTTAGAATCTAATGGCGTCAAGTACAGGCTATACGTTGCAGGCTCGCCAAGGTACATTCTTGAAGTCTACGCAGGAGACTACAAAGCGGCTGAAGAGCACGCTGAAAACGCCATAAAAGAGTGCGGTAAAAAAGCTAAAGAACTAGGTATTATTTACGTTACCGAGCGTGAAAAGCTTTGAACTGGTTAATGCGAAGGTGCAAGAACTGCGGTCGTTACACGCTCACGAAGGAGAGGTGTCCACATTGCGGGGGGGAGCTAGTAGTACCGCACCCCCCTCGATTCAGCCCTGTAGACAAGTACGTGGAGTATAGGCTAAGGATGAAGCTTGAAAAGCGCATTTTAAACTTGGAGGAAAAGCCTAGCTACGTTCCCTGATGAAAACGCACAGTAATCAGAGCGTGAAGTGGTGAAGTTTAAAAGCCGTTCTACTAGTATAGTGAAAAACAGGCGCCGCCGTAGTATAGCCCGGTTTAGTATGCGGGCCTGTCGTATGCCCCGCGTTAAACGGGGCATGCGGATAGCCCGTGACCCGGGTTCAAATCCCGGCGGCGGCGTCCTATTTTAAGGTCCGAAGAAGGTGACGCTTGTTTCGTTCATGGGCACTACGAGTGCTGCCTGAATTACGCGTTTACTTTTCTTTCCTGATTACCAGGTACAGGTAGCCTTCCTTGAGATAGCTGTCAAGTTCCTGGTCACTAACATTTAGCTTTGAGAAAATAGCTCGCACGGCTTCAATATCTGTTACTAGGAACTCGTCGGGTGCCCTAAACAGCACTGTCGAGTTTGGTAGTATGTCCTCGATGCCCGATAACTCGCCGATTTTTTTACACATTGAAATGCTTGATGTATAGTGCCTAGATACTATGCTTTCGTAGCTACTATACAGGCACACGTAGACAGCATACCCGCTACTCAGCAGTTGCCACCTCTGGTTTTACTTTCTTCTGTACTAGGCCCTTAATTAATGCGATCGCGTAGAGTAGCGCTTCTGGCCTTATCGGGCATCCCGGCACGCAGTAGACGGCATCAACTTCTATGCCACGCTCTTTTAGTATCTTCAGCAAGCTATTTACCCCTCCAACAGTTGAGTATGTGTCGTGCCATATGCCCCCACCGCAGGCGCAGGAACCCAGCGCTATCAGTATTCTAGGCCTCGGCGCTGCTTCGATCGCGTTAATTACCTTGGGTAGGGATTCAAGCGTTATCGGCCCCGTTAATAGTATTGCGTCAGCGTGGCGTGGCGAGGCGACAAGCTTTACTCCGAACCTCTCGGCATCGTGAAATGGCGTTAACGCGTCTAGTATCTCGATGTCGCATGCATTACAGCTACCCGTGTTCAGGTGGAATATCCATATACTTCTCTTAAGACGTTCGAGCTTCTTCTCCAACGAATCCCACCTTTCTCAGTGAAACAGCGTTTATAAGAGATTTCTTGCGGCAGTCGGGGCACTTACTAGCGTAATTTTCAACTATAGGTGCTTTCTCGATGACGTACCTCCTCATCCTAACGGGTTCGCCTCCCGTACCGCACGTGCAGTGTGCCCTACTATGAGTTATGTAAGTGTAAAGGTCTAAGAAGTCGTTTGTTGCAAGCTCAAACTCCGTAGTACCCTTAATTGCCCCGACGGGGCATACGTCGATGCATCTCCAGCAGAATATGCACCTGCCAATGTAGTATCTAAGTATTTTTTTGTCAGGGCTTTCGAGCATTTCAAGGGCATTAGGCGGGCAGGCGTTTACGCAAGCTCCGCAACCAATACACTTCTCAGGACTAATCACTATGAGTCCTCGAAACTCCTGCGATATCAGTGGCCCTTCAAACGGGTATTTTATGGTTACACGCCCCGTCTTACCCGCGATCACGATTAGTTCTACGGGCTTAAAGACCCTCTTCAACGAGCTCACGTGGCCATCACCTTTCAGCCTAGCCGTTCAATCCTTCCGTCAGATCTTACTACTATCACCCTATCCGTACAGGAAAAGCACGGGTCTATGCTCGCAATGGTCAGAGGCGCGTCTGCCAACGGCTGGTCTTTGAGCATGATCTTCAATGCCGGTATGTTACTGTACGTGGGGGCGCGAACTCTCCACCTATATGGTCTACCACGCCCTGTCATGACGAAGTGCACATCGCCGCCACGTGGGGCCTCTACCACTTGTACGCCGATTCTTCCTTCAGGTATCTCGAAGTCTTCGAGCATGATTGGCCCTTTAGGTATCTTATCAAGTAACTGTTCAATTATAGATATGGATTCGAGGATCTCCTCTACTCTGACAAGGGCCCTTGCCATGTTATCACCTTCGCCGTAGACAGGCACCTTAAAAGATGCATACTTGTAGGCTGCGTAAGGCAGGTCTCTTCTGGCATCTTTATCTATGCCTGAGGCTCTCGCGACGGGCCCCTCAACGGAGAGTTTTACCGCGTACTCCTTCGGTAATGTACCGGTCCCAACGAGCCTTCTTCTAACCTGGGGTACATTAATTGCAACCTCGACGAGCTGCTTGAACTCGCTTGAGACTTCTCTAAGCACTTCGAGTGTTTTCTGCTTTTTCTCCTCGTTAATGTCCTTTCTAACACCCCCAACCAGGTTAATTCCATACGTCTTCCTGCTACCTGTTAGAAGCTCCGCGAGATACATTATCTTTTCTCTAATACGCCATGTATGCATGAAGCCTGCATCGTATCCTACGAAGTGGAACGCTACTCCAAGCCAGAGAAGGTGGCTGTGGATCCTCTCAACCTCTAAGACTATGCTTCTAATATACTGTGCCCTTTCGGGAACCTCCAGCTTCGCAGCCTTTTCCACCGCGAGCGCGTAGCATGTGCTGTGCTCAAATCCGCATATACCGCATATCCTCTCTGCGAGGAAGTTTATTTGCTGGTAGTTCATACGGGACTCCGCAAGCTTCTCTATACCGCGGTGAACGTGGAAACCCCTGTACTTTAGGTCGACGACGCGTTCTCCTTCAACGTACAGCTCGAAGTATTCGGGTTCGTGAAGAGCCGGGTGATATGGTCCTATGGGTATTACACCTAGTTCGGTAGACATCGAAAGCCTTTCACTTACACCTCTAACTCGCGGCCTATAGTCGTACGGTACGTCTTTCCTCAACGGGTATACCCCTTCAGGCCACTCGGGCGGTAGAACCAACCTGTAGTGATCCCTGCCAACGAACTCTATGCCAAGCAGATCGTGGGCCTCCATTTCACACCAATCAGCTGCAGGCACGACGTTCGTTATGCTTGGTATCCGGGGGGCTTCGGCCTCGGCATAGGTCTTTAAAAGTACGTAAAGGGAGTTCCTATCGTCTGTAAACACGTGCGTTACTGAAAAATGCCCATTAAGCGGGCGCTCGTCTATGCCTATGCACGTTCTAAAACTACACGTGAAGTCGTTGAAGAGCTTTGATGCGAGGTCTACTAGGTGTTCTCTCGGCGCGTTGATGTAGACCGTGTTGTCCTCCACTAGGATAGATCCTCCATATGACCTGGCTAGTAAGGTATACTTATTTAAGGCTTCGAGTTTCTTATCCATAAGCAAGCACCACTAACCCTGCTATAGGTATAATGAATAGCCCTATATAATATTTCGCGAGCGTTCTCGGTGCGAGGTCTACCCTCGACCTGCCCAGCGTTACCGAGATCACGGTGAACAGTATCCATAACGTAATCGTTATTAAGCACGTCAAAACTACTGAGAGGACTCCATTACCTGCTATAAGCGTAACGAGCATGGTGGCAACGAATAGCTTCACGAGGAACCTCTTAAGTAAATTCGAGTAGAGATATAGTGCTAGCAAGGCCCCACTAAACTCCACGAGAACACCCGAGGCGAGTTCCGGCTCCGCCTCGGCAATATCAAAAGGTGGCCTCCCCGTGAGGGCGTATCCAGAAGTAAACATTATCGCAAGCGCGGGGATCGTTACGACAAGCAGGTGCGGTGTCGAAGGCGTGCTGAAACCTGCTTTGAAGTGAAGCGAGACTATGTAAATTGCCACTGAGGCTACAAACGCTGACTCGTTTACAAGTGAAAGTACGACTTCCCTCATCCCACCAATGTAGCTGAAGGGGTTCGGTATGAGTAGCGGTATTAGCGTTAATGCCGTTAACGAGACCATTAGAAGTGAAAGTGCGAGGGCGAATAGCATGAAATCCCATGTAATGGTGTACAGCGTTATCAGAAACATCGATGTGAGGGCGCACGAAATAAACGAAGTGAAGTAGAGTATAATGTAAGGTACGGTGTGAACTTGCTTAGACTCCTTTATCATTAACTTTAAGAGGTCGTATAGTGTTTGAGTTATAGGAGGGCCTATCCTGCTTTGTAATGCTGCTTTTAACTTTCGCTCCAGGCCATCGAGGAATACCGGTAAAGACGTCCCTGCAAGTAATGTGATAGCCGTGCACAGCATGGAGAGGGGCTCCACACGCTTCACCTAGCAGTGAGTATTACCAGCGTAACTAGGACGAGTAGTATCAACCCGTACCATATTGACGCGGTGATCATCGACTCTATCATGGTGATCTGGAGTTTTCCCACGGCTTCTGCGAGCTTGCTGGTCAAGTACACTATTTTGGGAAATACAACGTCGCCCAGTCTCATCGCGCTTTCTAGTACTCTACTTAGAGAAAGCTTTCTACCCGTAATTTGCATCCTTCTCTTAGCATCCTCTAACAGCGTCTCGAACCATCTAAGGGCGCTTGATTTTGTATAACTCACGACTCTACACCTGACAACCAGTATTTAACGTCTTCTGGAATACGAATTTTGGAGTAAACGCGCGTAAATGCGTAAATGTACGTGATGAGAGTGGCGATGTACGCTGGCATCATTACAGCTCCTAATAGGTATCCATGCGAAAATCCACTGATGTAAGCTATTAGTACTACCGGTGCTAAGAGTAATGCGGCGCTTAGGTAGTTTTCGGCCTTCACTTCTATGTCCGGTATTGGTATTATTCTCGGGGGAGCCTTCGGTAGGGTTGAGATGTACGCGCCAATGTATTTGGCTCCGTAAATTATTGAAAGCACTGCCGCTAGCGTAAACGTCACAGCTACGATCAGTCCTAGCATGTTCTCGCGCGCTATGAGCACGCTCGTGGCAATTAATAGCACCTTGGTTACAAAGCCTATTGATGGAGGCACGCCTGTGAAGTTCAGTAGCACGGTGAACGCGGAGAAGCAAGCCTCTTTAGACACATAGAACAAGTGGCCGAGTTTGGATAAGTCATACGTGTTCGTGAGCTGGTATATGAGACCTGCGTTGATAAACGCCAGTGCTTTTGTTAATGCGTGGAAAACCACAACTACCAGCATAAGGGCCCGTAAAAGGGCCGATCCCAGAATCATCATCGTAGCGTACAGCACTGTGAGGATCCCCCCATAACTCACTGAACTATACGCTAAAATCAGCTTAATGTTAGATTGCAATACCGCTCCAAAAGAGCCGTAAATAGTGGAGATTATGCCCTGTACGAGAATGAAGTAGAACGCCACTGGGTTTATTACGAAGAGTTGGCTAGCCGTGAAGTAAGCGTACACTCCCATCTTGCTCACTAACCCACTTAATATCGCAGAGATATGGCTCGGCGCCCTACCATACACGACCGGTGGCCAGGAATGTAGCGGAAACTGCCCCAGCTTCACTGCGAAGCCGAAAAGTACGATGGTAGAAAGCAGGGGATCCAGGTTCACGGGTTCTGCTACTGGCTTATTTAAAGCCAGTAATAGGGATTCGTAGAGACCAACCTTGCCAACAAGCGTGGCCCACATTGTCAGTAAGGCGATGTCGCTGGGGGCTACGCACATCGCTACGTACGTTGCCGCCACGGACAGGTTCTCTACGCCGTATTCCATCGTTATGGCCACGAAGGCTACTATTATGTCTATGAAGAACCAGTATACGATCAGCTCTGCGAAGAGGGTGCTCGAGAACAGCAGGATCAGGGATGCCAGTATGAGGTTTATTGCTACCTGAAAATACCTTGTAAGCCCGTAGATGACTTTGTAGTATCCCTCGCTGTGAAGGCTTATGCCGATGGCCACGATGCCGGTTACCAGTACGAGCAGTAGCTGGTAATCTTGGAGCTCTATGAGGCCCGTTACTAGAAATACTACAGGTATCCCGAGGAAGCCCACTACTCTTAGGATCGTGCTCAACCTAGGATGCGTGTCAACGACTATCGAAGCCAGCGTGGCGATCGTGAATATGGACAACGTGTACAGTAGTTTCGTTAGGAACGCGTCGATCACGCTCTCACCGTGTACTGGTAATTCTGAACTGTGCATGTGCGAGGTACATGGTAATTATTGGAAGCGGGGTTATTAGTGCGAGGATGTACCCATACTCCTGGGTGAGGAACGCAACTACGAGGACACAAAGGAGGACGTTAAGCAATCCCAGAACCAGCACCGGTGCTTGCAATCCCCAATCAAGCTTCTCTACCAGGGCTTTAACTCTCGACGAGGCACCATCATAGTATATTCTAGCGTACTTTAAAGCTGCTAGAGCGGAGATGATTATGTAAGCTAGAAATGCTAGCAACGAGGTAACCGACATCGCCGAGTCCGTGCCGACGATTAATATAGAGTTGTAGACGGCTAGGAGTTTAGCTATGAATCCGAGCGTGCCAGGCACGCCTAGTAGCGACAGGATAGCGAGTATGCTACCCATCGTTGATAGCGATGCGATTCTGGCAAACCCCCTAATTCCATGAACATACCTAGTACCGTAGACCACTTCTATGAGGCCGGATTCGCAAAATAGCGTTGCTTTGTACGCGGCGTGCATCACCATGCCAATGACGAGCGTCCATTTCGTTATATCTAGTGGGCGCATTACATAGAGCCCGAACACCACGCTAATGAACCCGTTCGTAGCTATCGTCATGTACGCTAGAAGCTTCTTTACATCTCTCTGAGCTAAGGCCTGGAAGCCTCCATACATTATGGACAGGAAACCCACCAGTACGAAGAACCATGATATGGGCGCCCTGTACGCGTCTATGTCCACGACGCTGATCACCCTGTACAGCCCGTAGTATCCTAGCGAAACCATTAGGCCGCTTAGGGTGGCGGATGCGGGGGAAGGGGCGCTTGAGTGCGCGCTCGGTAGCCAGAAGTGCAACGGTATGTTAGCTGTTTTCGTTATAAAGCCCACCACTAGTAGCGGTATGATGATGACGGGTATAGCTACTACTGCTAATTGCTGGGTGAAGGGCTTCATTAACTCATAAAGGCCTATTCCCGCCGTGGTGAAGATGATGCTTAAGGTTATTAGCGTGAAGACAGATATCTCATACGTTAACGTAGATGCGAAAATGAACCCTCTAGAGGACGTTAAAGGTCCTTCGCTCGAGTGCTCTTCTCCGAGTTTTATCAAGACATATCCCAGTATCTCGCCGGAAGTCCACGCTACTATCATGAGTATGAAGCTCGGCGCGATGTATGCCGAAATGATGAAGACCAGGAACAGGTCGATGAGTGTTTCTAGGTGCTTTGGGTAGTGGTGAGCTTCTCTGTAGAACAGCGTGTAGACGGATATGAGGAAGGAGATTAAAGTGAATGAGAGCCCCAGCGACAAGGAAAAGCTATCTACTAACCCAAACTGGTAGAGAAGTATAACTGTGCAGATGAGTAGCACGTAGCCTACGAGCTTGCCTAGAACCCTGTAGTACACGCCTTTATCCACGTAGTTGGATAAAACCAGTAAGGTTACGCTCGCCGAATATGCTATCAGCTGAATGCCCGTCATTGCTTGACCCGTTAACTATGAAGCTCATACTCGAACCTTGCCTTCGCCATAACCTCGGCCGTCCTCTTCTTCGAGAGTTGAAACACGAAAGCGTCTTCGCCGAAGAGTATCGCGTGCGTTGGGCATATAGCGCTACATGCCGGTTCCAGCCCCTCTCTCCTCAGCTTTATGCAGAGATCGCACTTAATCGCAGTCTTGCTCGCCCGATCAAGCTCCGGTATGCCGAAAGGACACGCGTAGAGGCAGGCCATACAACCTATGCACCTGCTTGCAATTACGTAAACCGCGCCGCTAGAGTCCCTCGTCATGGCACCCGTAGGGCAGGCTTCAATACACGGTGCCCTGGCGCAGTGCATACAGGAAACCGGTATGTCTAGCCCAATGCTAGTTCTGTGCACTACTATGTTCGGCTTCTCGTTTACAAATTCGCACGCCGCTTCGCAAGCTCCGCAACCTATACACCTTCCGAGATCTATTATTCTAACGTACCTTACAGCGGGGTTGGAGCTCATTTCGCCGCCACCTGCGTGGGTGATACCAGTCTACCCGTCTTCACGGAGAACCAATAGTGCATGGACCTAGCGGCCTTTAAGCCGCTCCTCACTGCGGGGCCTATTCTACTAGGGCCTGTGGCCACGTCTCCCGCAGCAAAGAGCTTCTGTACACTTGTTTGCATTAACTCGTTTACCGCTATTGTCCCGTCCTTGTTGAGTTTTAAGCCTAGTTTCTCAGCCATACTGCTCGATAGGGGGGGTGTTGGCGATTCGCCTGTTGCAAATATCACTAGGTCTGCTTCAACGACGAACTCGCTTCCAGGTACGGGTATGGGCTTCGGTCTACCTGTCTCGTCAGGCGGCCCGAGAGTCATCTTCTGGAGCTTGACGGCCTTGACAACATCGCTATCTGCGACTATCTCGACAGGTGCTACGAGCTCTATGAAGTTCACCCCCTCTTTCTTCAACCTCTCGATCTCGTATATTCCGGCCGGCGCTTCGCGAATAGTCCTCCTGTAGACCAGGTACACTTCTGAGCCCGCTTTAAGGGCTCTTTCGGCTGCGTCAACGGCGCTATAACCAGCGCCAATAACTATTACGTTTTTACCCACGTAAGGCCTGCTGGTCGTGTACCCGTACTCGAATACCCTCCACTTGTAGAGGTATTCCAGTGCTGTTGTGACGCCTTTTGCGCTTGATCCTGGTAGTTTTGGGATTTTAGAAACCCACGTTCCAGTGGATACTAGTACTAGGTCGTAGTTACCTAGGAGGTCTTCTAGGCTCGCCCTCTTCTCTACGAAATCGTCGCCCTCTTCGTGTACTTCCCCATCTGAGTATACCTTAGTTTTAAGTATGAACTTTACGCTGAACCTTTCCTCCAACTCCCTTGCCCCGTTTAGCACTCTTTCAGGTGGTATCCTCCAGTGCGGGATCGCGAACACCATTAAACCTCCTGGTAGTGGTAGTTTATCGTATACGTCTACGTCGTAGCCCTCACACGAAAGGTACCCGGTTGCGGCCAAGCCGGAAGGGCCCGCCCCTACTACTGCTACTCGCGCTCCCATGTTTCTTACTCGTTCACGACACATGAAGTTGAATCTCATGTAGTCGCCCATGGTAAGCATCACGCTCCACTACTAAGATTTCTTCAACCATTTATAAATTAACATGAGCAATACATGTACTGATTGTATACCCCACTTACAGTCTATTACCGGGGTTTAGTGAGGTGCTTATATCCCGCTCGGGGAGTAGTGCTTTGTACTTGGCGGGGTGGGCGATGAGACGTGATCTCGCGTGTTAAGGCGTTATTTCTAGACGTCGACGGGACCTTAACCCTTGGCAGGAACACGTACAAGCTGAGTATTCGGGCTATGCGGGCTCTTAGGCGAGCTGTTAGCAAGGGGATTGTGGTGTCCCTAGTGTCTAGTAATGCGCTTCCCATTGTCGTGGGATTGTCGAAATATATTGGTCTAAACGGGCCAGTTATAGGTGAAAGCGGTTGCCTAGCCTACCACGGCGACTGGGGAGTGGTCCCGCTGGCACGGAGATCTGCGAGGGAGGTTTACTTGGCCGTCCTGAAGGAGTACGGCAAGTACGTAGAAGACTCTTGGCAGAACGCTTTCAGGCTATACGATTACGCGTTAAAGCTCAGGAAGGAATATTTGAGTAGTGCAGGCAAGGTCCTCTCCGTGCTTAGAGAGTTCGTCGAGAGGAGGTATCCCGACTACACGGTGGATTACAGTGGGTATGCCCTACACGTACGGCCGGTCGAGGCGAGTAAGAAGAGCGCGGTGATCTACGTACTCGGTAAACTCGGTATAGCCCCGGAGGAGGCTGCGGGGATCGGGGATAGCGTAATGGACCTGGGCTTCCTCGGCGTTCTCGGCCTGTCGGCGGCAGTGGCTAACGCGGACGAGGAGTTGAAAAAGGGTGTTTCGCTAATCCTCTCGAAGCCTAGCGGTCTGGGGGTAGCGGAATTCGTTGAAAGGGTACTGGGTGTCTAGCGTTGAAGAAGCCCATAATATTCGATCTCGACGAGACGCTGGTAGATAGCGAAGAATCCATTGTCTGGAGTTTCATTAAAGCCGGTAAGGCGGTGGGCGTTGATGTGGAGGGCATGTCCATGGAGGCCGTGATTGAGAGCGCTTTTACGCGTAACCGGGTCTCGCGCAAAATTGTCGAGGAGTTCATGACGGCTAGGAGGATTGTACGGGAGTACTGGCGTGCACGGGTTAGAATATACCCGGACGCCTGGAATCGCTTAAGGGGATGGGCTACGTTCTTGCAGTCGCCTCCTCCAGCATGGTTGAGAGGATAAATGAGTTTTTAGAGCACTTCGGGGTTCTCGGCTACTTTACAGCGGTCTTTGGCGTTAGGCCTGGAGTTAGAGGTAAGCCTGAACCTGGCGTAATACTTGAAGTACTCAGAGAAACGGGCTTCAAGCCCGAAGAAACGGTCTACGTTGGTGACAAGGAAGTCGACTGCATTGCGGCTCGCAAGGCTGGAGTTGACTTCATACTCGTAGACGGGAAGAAGCTACTCCAGGAGACTCTGGTGTGCGAACCGGTCACGGTGGTGACGGGTTTACTGGAGTTACAACTAGTGGTGAAACGCCTATAAGCCAGCTTAGCCAATAATACTAGATGCCCGCGGCACGCCCGGCGGCGGCGTCGCTTAGACGCCGGGCATAGCCCGGTGAGTGAAAAGACGGCCTCCTGCCGCGGGCACAGTAACCCAGAGGAAGGCCCGGTATATAGGCGCAAAGTATTTAAACCCCTCTATTAAGAAAGAGAATTACGGACACTCACTTAAATGGAGACCCGAGAAGTTAGAGGGGTACTTACCCCTCTAACCTCGGGTCTGACGGAGGTGGGCCCGGCTCCGGCTTCAGTAATCTCCGAGCGCCTTCCAGCGGCCGTAACTCCGGTTGATCCTGCCGGCCCCGACCGCTATCGGGGTGGGGCTAAGCCATGGGAGTCGCACGTCCCGCCGCCGCGGGACGTGGCGGACGGCTGAGTAACACGTGGCTAACCTACCCTCGGGAGGGGGATAACACCGGGAAAGGTCGACCAGCTCCCACTAGCCTTTGAAAAAGGGATTTAAACGGCTGGTCGGCCCCCGAAACTGGTGCTAATCCCCCATAGGGGAGGAGGCCTGGAAGGGTCCTTCCCCGAAAGGGCACGGTAGGGGTTATCGCTACCGTGCCGCCCGAGGATGGGGCTGCGGCCCATCAGGTTGTTGGCGGGGTAACGGCCCGCCAAGCCGACGACGGGTAGGGGCCGTGAGAGCGGGAGCCCCCAGATGGGCACTGAGACAAGGGCCCAGGCCCTACGGGGCGCACCAGGCGCGAAACCTCCGCAAATGAGGGAACTCCACTACATCTACATGTCCTCGTAGCATGGACTTGGAGCCCTCAGCGGAGTGCGGGAAACCGTGACGGGGCCACCCCGAGTGCCCCCGATAAGGGGGCTGTTCCCCGCTGTAAGGAGGCGGGGATAGTAAGCGGGGGGCAAGTCCGGTGTCAGCCGCCGCGGTAATACCGGCCCCGCGAGACTGGGGCCCTCTCTAGAAACTAGTAGAGGGCCCTAGCGCGCATGGTCGGGGTGTTTA
This sequence comes from Desulfurococcaceae archaeon, assembly GCA_038845865.1. Lineage (NCBI taxonomy): Archaea > Thermoproteati > Thermoproteota > Thermoprotei > Desulfurococcales > Desulfurococcaceae > Desulfurococcaceae archaeon. The sequence continues at coordinate 411,180 of JAWBQJ010000001.1, read as the reverse complement.
TTGGGCCTAAAGCGCCCGTAGCCGGCCCGGTAAGTCCCTCCTTAAATCCTCGGGCTTAACCCGAGGATTGGGGGGGATACTGCCGGGCTAGGGGGCGGGAGAGGCCGAGGGTACTCCCGGGGTAATGGAAGACTCCCAGAGGAGGCCTCTGGGACCTTCCACCCCATGGGGCGAAATCCGTTAATCCCGGGAGGACCACCCGTGGCGAAGGCGCTCGGCTGGAACGCGCCCGACGGTGAGGGGCGAAAGCCGGGGGAGCGAACCGGATTAGATACCCGGGTAGGTGTGGGGGTCATGCACACGATTAGTCGTAACGAGGCCTATTTATTGGGGACTTGCTTACCGGCCTGCGCGGTAAGATGCATCGAAAACTCCTTAGCCGACTATGCACTCCTTACCACTTAACGTCTCCTGCACGGCCCCCATGCCCCGGAGAGTCCCGGCTGTAAACGATGCGGGCTAGGTGTTGGGTGGGCTTAGAGCCCACCCAGTGCCGTAGGGAAGCCGTTAAGCCCGCCGCCTGGGGAGTACGGCCGCAAGGCTGAAACTCAAAGGAATTGGCGGGGGAGCACCACAAGGGGTGGAGCCTGCGGTTCAATTGGAGTCAACGCCGGGAATCTTACCGGGGGAGACAGCAGGATGAAGGCCAGGTTAAAGGCCTTGCCTGACGCGCTGAGAGGAGGTGCATGGCCGTCGCCAGACACGGCCATGGCGCCTTCAATACCTGGTGGGGTAGGGGACGCCATGGCGTGGGCGAACTCGTGTCGTGAGATGTCCGGTTAAGTCCGGCAATCTTCTAGGGGGCATTGTACATAGGCAATTCACATGCCCCTAGAGGGCCGAGCGAGCGAGACCCCCACCTCCAGTTGCTACCTCGGCCTCCGGGCCGAGGGCACACTGGAGGGACTGCCGCCGTTTAAGGCGGAGGAAGGAGGGGGCCACGGCAGGTCAGCATAGGAGCTACCCCTTAGCGGGAGCTCCGCTGAAGCCCCGAATCCCCCGGGCTACACGCGGGCTACAATGGCGGGGACAGCGGGTACCGACCCCGAAAGGGGAAGGTAATCCCTCAAACCCCGCCGCAGTCGGGATCGAGGGCTGCAACTCGCCCTCGTGAACGAGGAATCCCTAGTAACCGCGCGTCAACATCGCGCGGTGAATACGTCCCTGCTCCTTGCACACACCGCCCGTCGCTCCACCCAAGGGGAGGGGGAGTGAGGGCTGGCACTTGGTGTCAGCTCGAACTCCCCCTCCCTGAGGGGGGAGAAGTCGTAACAAGGTAGCCGTACCGGAAGGTGCGGCTGGATCACCTCATGCCACGAGGAGGGCGCTCGGGGCTGAGAGGGCTGGAGCCGGGTTCACCTCTATTCTTTTCAAGTGCAACACGGGGGTCTACCCCCGTGTGAAGGCGCGAATTGCTCAGCAATGATGAGCGCTACAGAGGGGCCTGGAAAACCAGGGTACGGAATCAAACCCGCAGAACCGGATCCCCCGTCTCTGGGGGCTGTAGCACGGTCGCCGCCCGGTGGATGGCTCGGCTCGGGCGCCGAGGAAGGCCGTGGCAAGCTGCGATAAGCCCGGGGTAGGCGCAGGCTGCCGTTGAACCCGGGATCGCCGAATGGGACTTCCCGCCACGGGGATAACCCGTGGCGCCCGGGAAACCGGGCAACCGGGAGTACCGGGCGGGAACCCCCCGAACGGAAACATCTTAGTAGGGGGAGGAAAAGAAATCAAAACGAGATCCCCTGAGTAGGGGCGACCGAAAGGGGGACAGCCTAAACCAAACCCCCACGGGATAACCGCGGGGGGATGTGGGGTTACGGCTCCACGGCTGGGGGTCAACCCCCAGCGGGCCGACCCGCGGTAGCCGAAGTGGGCTGGAAAGCCCCGCCGTAGAGGGTGATAGGCCGGGGATTCCGGCATGTAATGACCGGATCCCCGGGTCAAACCCCGTAGGCTAAACCGCGGGGGCCCGCGCCGTGGAGCAGAGTACTACGGCTTGGTTTTGCCGTAGGAAGTTGGGGGTCACCGACCTCCAAGGCTAAATACGTCCCGAGACCGATAGCGAACTAAGTACCGTGAGGGAAAGCTGAAAAGTACCCCGCAAGGGGGGTGAAAAGAGCCTGAAACCGGGCGGCTACATACGGTGCGGCCTGAAAGGGCTGAAGCCCCCTGAAGGAAACCCGGGCGACCGGGAAGTACGAAGGGGGCGGACCAGGGTCGCACCGTCCGTCTTGAAACACGGGCCGGGGAGTCCACGGTGGTGGCGAGCCTAAGGGGGTCAAAGCCCCGTAGGCGCAGGGAAACCGACATGCCCGCAACCGGGTCAATCCCCGGCGAGGGGCGGGGTCCGATAAGGGCCCGGAGTCACCGCCGTGGGACCAGAAACCGAGCGATCTAGGCGGGGGCAGGGTGAAGCCGGGGGAAACCCCGGTGGAGGCCCGAAAGGGTTCTGACGTGCAACTCGTTCCCATGACCCCCGTCTAGGGGCAAAAGACCAATCAAGCTCGGTGATAGCTGGTTCCCGCCGAAGTGGGTCTCAGCCCAGCCCCGCCGGAGGCGGGCCACGGGGTAGAGCTACGGATCGGGGGTGCGGAGGCCGAAAGGCCTCGGCCCCCGGTCCAACTCCGAACCCGTGGCCACCGTAAATGGCGGGAGTGGGGCCCTCGGGGTAAGCCTGGGGGCCGAGACGGGAACAACCGAGACCGGGGTTAAGGCCCCTAAGTGCCGGCTAAGTGCCAATCTCAAAGGGCGTCCCGCGGCTTAGACAGCGGGGAGGTGGGCCTAACAGCAGCCATCCTCTAAGGAGTGCGTAACAGCTCACCCGCCGAGCCGCGGGGCCCCGAAGATTGGTCGGGGCTTAAGCCGGCCGCCGAGACCCCGGGGCAGGGCTCCGCTGGAGCCCTGATCCGGTAGGCGGGCGCCGGGGTGGGGTAGAAGCCGGGCCGTGAGGTCCGGTGGACCCGCTCCGGGTGAAGATCCCGGCGGCAGTAACAGCGAAGAGGGGTGAAAATCCCCTCCGCCGGAAAGGGCCAGGGTTCCTCGGCAACGGTCGTCGGCCGAGGGTTAGCCGGTCCTAACCCGGGCCGTAACACGGACCCGGGGAAGGGGAAACGGGTTAATATTCCCGTGCCGCGGGGGTAGGTGCGGTAACGCAAGCCCTGCTCCCGACGCCTCCGGGTAGGCGGACTGGGGGCGGTTGAATGGCCGCGACCCAGCTAACCGGTAAAGGCCCCGGAGTACCGTCACGGTGAGAAGGGGCCGAAGCCGGGAATGGGGGCCGTTAGGCCCTTCCGCCGACCCCGGGGGCCCTTGAAAAGGGAGCGGGGAACGATCCCCCGCGACCGTACCGAGAACCGACACAGGTGCCCCTGGGTGAGAAGCCCCAGGCGTCTGGGGGATAACCCGGGCCAGGAGGGGAGGGAGTTTAGTATGCTTGTCTTCACCCTAGTAGATCGGCCAGTACAGGAGCGTATAGCCTTAGGGACGGATGCGTCACCGTCTCAAATTTAACAGTATATCCTAGGTTCAAACTTCCTCAATGCTCCCTCCCCTCCCCCGAAAGGGAACTCGGCAAATTGGCCCCGTAACTTCGGGAGAAGGGGTGCCTGCGGGTTTAGGGGATAACCCTGGACCCGCAGGTCGCAGTGACAAGGGGGGCCTGACTGTTTAATAAAAACATAGGTCCCCGCAAGCCCGAAAGGGTGTGAACGGGGGCCGAATCCTGGCCACTGGCGGTCCGTGAAACCGGGGTCCAACCCGGCGAAGCGCCGCTGAAGGCCGGGGGTAAACTCAGCCATCCCGCCTCTTAAGTCGTTTCCGGAACGAATGGAGACCAGCTACTTACCTCTAACTCTAGGCGGGAGGCTGGGGCCCAGCTCTGACCCTCTTAAGGTAGCCAAATGCCTTGCCGGGTAAGTTCCGGCGCGCATGAATGGATCAACGAGGTCCCCGCTGTCCTGGCCCGGGGCCCCGTGAATACACGGAGCCGGTGCACAGGCCGGCAACCCCCCGCAGGGCGATAAGTCCCCGTGGAGCTTTACCGCAGCCCGGCGCTGGCTCCTGGGTTGCGGTACGTAGCGTAGGTGGGAGCCGGTGAAATGACACCTCCGGGTGTCATGGAGGCGCCAATGAAACACCACCTACCGCAACCTGGGAGCCTAACCCCCGGGTTAACCGGGGGGACAACGCCGGGTGGGCGGTTCGGCTGGGGCGGCACGCCCGCGAAAAGGTAACACGGGCGCCCAAAGGTCGGCTCAGGCGGGTCAGAAACCCGCCGTAGAGTGCAAGGGCAAAAGCCGGCCTGACCGGACCCTTGAACACAAGGGGTCCGGCCGGGAAACCGCGGCCTAGCGAACGCTCGTGCCCCCATCGGTGGGGGCCGGGCATGACAGAAAAGTTACCCCGGGGATAACAGGGTCGTCGCGGGTGAGAGCTCCCATCGACCCCGCGGTTTGCTACATCGATGTCGGCTCTTCCCATCCTGGGGGTGCAGCAGCCCCCAAGGGTGGGGCTGCCCGCCCATTAAAGGGGAACGTGAGCTGGGTTTAGACCGTCGTGAGACAGGTCGGGCTCTACCCGCGGGGGGCGCGGGCCGCCTGAGGGGAAGCTGCCCTCAGTACGAGAGGAACGGGGCGGCGCGGCCTCTGGTGTACCGGTTGTCCTGGTGGGCAACGCCGGGCAGCCACGCCGTAGGGGGTAACCGCTGAAAGCATCTAAGCGGGAACCCCTCCCCGAGAAGAGGCGGCCTTCCACCGGGACGTACGTCCCGGTGGTACGGGCTCCCGTAGAAGACGGGGTTGATGGGGCGGGGGTGTGAGCCCCAAGAGGGTTTCCTCGAGGGGTTCAGCCTGCCGCTCCCAAAAGCCCGAAGCTACAGCTTACCCGGGGGCGGGTTACCCGTTAACGGTAAGCTGGTTCTGCGGGTTTGTGTATAAGCCTGGTTTTCCAGGCCCCTCTGTAGCGCTCAAATACTTTATTACAAGCCCCTATCCTTACACCTCTACCTGGTGGTACCTACTTGACTCTGAAAGCCTACATCGAGCTCATTAGGCTTCCCAACGCCATTCTCAGTGGCATTGGAGCAGTATTTTCCGTGCTCGTCTACCACGAGTATGCAGCTGATTACAGCCTCCTAGTAGCCGGGTTTCTAACGGGCTTCCTCCTCACTGGGGCTTCAATGACGGTGAACGACCTCGTAGATCTCGAAGTAGACAGGGTTAACAAGCCCTGGAAACCCCTTCCACGCGGTGACGCCGCAGTTGGGTTGTCGCTGGTCCTCGCCGTACTCATGGTCACGGTGGCCATCGCCGTTAACGCTTTGATTGGCGTGCGCGCCTTAGTGGTCTCAACGGCCTACTGTGTAGTGGGGATCTCCTACAGCTTTTTGAGAAGGTGCTGGTGGAGCCACGCCCTAGTGGCGCTCTCCACGACGGGGCCCGTAGTCTACGGTTACGTGGTAGCGGGCTTACCGCCCCGAGACCTCTACTTCACGGTGCTGTTCTCCACAGTAATAGTCCTGGTGAACCTGGGAAGGGAGATCCTCAAGGCGGTACAGGACGTTGAAGGGGACTTAAAACACGGTTACAGGACAGTTGCAACGGTGTTCGGCATCGAGAAGGCCTCTAGAGCAATGCTCATAACAGGTCTGGCGGGGTCGCTGTTAGGTATTTACACGGTTACAACAAGTACTGGACCGGCCTACAAGGCCTTAATGGCGCTGGCTACAGCCCTCTACGCTCACAGCGTGGTAAAGGCCTACAGAAACGCCCTCAACAAGGTTGTGTCGGAAAAGTCAAGGAAGAGAACACTAGTAGCGATGTTCATAGGCATGGCGGCGTTCTGGCTGAGTAAACTGGATTAACCACCCTTCCACTTGACTAACAATGCCGGTATAAGCACAAACGATGCCGCACCGCCTGCAGCGAACCCGAGTACTCTGAGAGCTGAAAGTCCTCCTGGGAGGACGTAGTGCACGAAAGCGAGTAGAATAGCGGATACCGCAAAGCCGGCGAGCCTTCTAGCGAAGCTAACGGAAGCGAAGTTTAAGGGGTAACCGTGGTAGAAGTAAGTAGAGGGCACCAGTAGTGTGGCAATGCTTAAGCCCAGTAACGCGCATGCAGAGCCCGGCTCTACATTCAAGTAGAGAGTGTTGTAAACCCCCAGGATCAGGGCCGTAGCCACTAGAACGTAGCTGCGTAGTGCGAGGCCGGCCCGTACCCGCGCAGATAGCAGAGCGCCCGGTGAAATCCCGGTTAGGAGGCCGAGTAGCACACCGCCTAAGACGTCGATTGCGTAGTGCGCTCTTAGGTAAACCCTACTTAGGGAAACAGCTACCACCACGGCGGTGGAGAGCACGAACAAACCACGCCTCCTCCGCGCTAAGACCAGGGCGCTCCAAAAAGCAGTTGAGACCTGTGCATGCCCACTAGGAAAACCAGGGCCTTCGACCTCTACAAGTGGGTTTAAGGGTCTGGGCGCGTTGAGAGTATACTTTAACGCTACGTTGAGCGACCCCGATAAGAGCACTGCAATTAGAATGGAAAAACCCGTAACGGTGCTGGGAGCCAGGTAGTAGGCTAGTATCACGAGGACTAGGTAGAGCTCTTCGTCCCCGAGCCGGGTTAAGCAAGCCCAGAGGGCCACATCGCCGGTGAGTGTGGCGACAGCTGTCAGGGCTGACACTAGTGCCGCGAGCACAGCTAGTACAACGTCGAGCTTACCCACTCACAGCACCAATTAGAGATTAAGGCGCGTAAAAATAATAACCTCTCTAAGCCTGAAAGGGCTCGGTGATGAGACGACGGTAGACGGAAAAGTGAAGATCGTTTCCCCTACCTGATTTCACGCATCTGAAAGCGCCTAACGGGTTGCTAGCACAGCAAACACGTCTCCTTTCTAACAGTACGTTGTTGCGTTGTTAAGCACTACTAGAACAAGCCTTAACCCTACCCCTGACGATCTCCGCGAAAACTGGGGCGCTCCTCTTAATCTCCTCGACTAACTCCCCTTCATCGAGGTCAACTCGTGTGGGCGCCTTTCCGCGCCGCCAAACAATCATCACCTGTTTAAACCCACCTCTACGGGGCTTGCAGTAAAACCTAATTGTGACGTCTGATAGCACCTCGTTCATTCTAATCCAGTAGGGGCTTACCCGGGTAGTTAAATGTACTGTTAGCTTCCCCCCGTTCTTAAGCCATGTAAATAGGTTTGTCAAGACGTTCCAGAACTCGTCTTTATTACGGGTCTGTGCCCACAAGACCTCGAGTACGTGAAAAACCACCACGCCTGGATCGTGCCTTTCGATCAGCTCTACTATGTACGTGAATAACTGTGATAGCGAGTAGCTAGAAGGGTTCACTGCCTCGACGTGGAAGTAGTTTTCCAAGATGCACCTTGCCACGCCTTCGCTTAGACCAAAGCCATTTACCATGGTACCGAGTACTAGGTCCATGTACTCGTCTCGCGAATACCTGAAAGTTATTATTAGAACCTTCATGTCGTTTTCCACGGCGATGTCCACGATAGGTATGTAAATTAGGGGTGAACGGATGTGCGGTGGCGAGCTGTGGGTGACTATATCACCTCTATACAGGTACCCGGTTAACTTCTCGGATATTCTAAGGGCTTTTAGCCTCTCCCTCAGCGTCGTAAGAGGCCTTTCGGGCCTCGGTGGTACGAACACCTTTACACCCTTTGCCTCACCAATAGTGAACGGTAACTCCACAACAGTGATGCGTGCTTCCCGGACCTTTCTTATTTCAAGTACGCGCGACACCAACCCTCGCTCTATTCTGTGCTTGAGGTAGAATATAGCGTCTGCAACGAACTCCACTGCGCCTAGATCAACCGCTTCCCTACCCAAGGGTACCTCAGCCACGATTACCAGCAACCCGTCAATTATTCCCGTTAACTGGTAGAAGAAATTTAGTAGCACGGCCCGCTGAGCCCTCTTTCTCTCAATTAATTCGAGAACGGGGTTCACAGAATCTATTACCACGACCTTGTAGCTATCCCTGCTTATAAGCCCTGTAAGTGCGTTTAGGATCTCATCCGTACCCGCGACAGGTAACTTAGCGTATGTCAGTAGCCCGTTACGCTCCGCCTCGGCAAGTCTTATTCCAAGCATGTTCATGTGCCTGTACAGCTTATCCTTCTCCTCGTAGAACGTCACGTAGAGGCACTTGTAGCCCTTACGCGTGTTCGCGTAGCATATTTGCGAAGCAAGAGTCGTCTTACCCGATCCCGGGTGGCCGACGACGAGGAGCATGTAACGTGAAGGGATTCCTCCGAGTAGCCCGTCAAGCTCTCTGTTCCCAGTTGTGAACGCAGCTTCCATGAAACGCACACCGAGGTCCAGGTAGCCGCGGTATGCACGGTAATGATATGGCCTCGCTCAGTTAATAACTTTTTGTTACCGACAGGTTTCAGCAACCCGCAAAGCGGCTTGAGATCACTTATGCGGGTTCGCGTGGACTGGCCCATTACCTAGAGGCATTAGAGCACTTTAGCTCTTAGCGTGTATGCGGACAGCGCACCACGCCCTGATCCGTTACTACGGTACTCAGCGCTCCACTACTTTAAAACCCGAGAACTATATACAGTACGGGTGCGTGGTGTGGACCCTATGCAGGCAATTACCGTGATCAGCAGTACGACGGGGGCAGTGTTCCTAGCCGAACTCGGCGACAAGACCATGATCTCCACTGCAGCTCTAGCCATGCGAACTAGGCGCTTCGCGGTCATTTTAATACTCTCTACGTTAGCCTTTACGGTAGCCAATACCGTAGCGGTCATGGTTGCGTGGACCCTGAGATACGTGATCAGCAGGTTCCTGGTCAACGTGATTGCAGCTGCCCTGTTCATCGGCGTAGGGGCTTGGATGCTCGTCGGAGACGGCGAGGAGCCCGGAGAGCTCCGTAAAGGGCTGGCACCATACTTCCTCGCCGTCGTGCTCGCTGAAATGGGTGACAAAACCCAGCTCACGGTATTTACGGTCACACTGGCTACGGGGTACCCGCATTACGTGTTGATAGGCGGCATCGTAGGCTACGCGATGGCTAACGCCCTCGGAATAATCATCGCCAAGATCATTGGTAAAGGGGTGCCGTGGTGCAAGATGAAAGTGCTCGCGTCAACGATACTGGTTTGCATAGGGCTATGGTTACTCATAGAAACATTACTGTCTGCGTAGTAAGAAGCTCACAGAACACAGCGGAGAGTAAAGTACCTTCAACCAGCTCCTTTCGGTTAAAGGCATTTCCCAGAAGGCGGTACTCTCCGCGGATTCATAGGCTCTACGAGGCTTGCATTTTCGCGGAAACGGATACTTTACGCGTTACCGAATGAGCACCCATATTCTCACCTAGTTGTAACTTAGAACGAGCTAGGTACCGGGATTTAATAATATCATTATCCTTTAGGGCGTGAGAGTTCCGCAACGACTCTCGTAACTTCCTAGGGAATACGAGTTAGAGGCTCTGACCTCGAAACCCATTACCATCCAGGATCAGGGCCTGCACGCCACTAATATCTAATCGGTACAACATGGGTAACGCTGGTAATAGTGCCCTTGTAGCTGAGGTTCATAGTCAGGGTTATCGTAGTTCTCATGAAGTAGTCTGGCCTGGGGTGGAGTGGTACGAACTCGAGGGTCAACGTGGCGGGCATGTCCATGCTATCACACTCCCACACGATTTTCCAGCCGTCCTGATAGTACCTCACAGGGTATTTCATGGTAGTATGTAGCCAAGCTAATTCCAGGGACACTTCTCGTGGCGGCTCGAACTCTATTCTCAAACTCTTAATTGTAGAGTCGTCGATGTGTGAAATGGAGATAAGAAGTGGTAGGCGTGTCCCGTAGTAAAGGGGTATGCGAACGTAGATAGTCCCAGCATCTTCTCCACCTACATAGATATCCGCTGTATAAACGAGAAAATCACTGTATCTCTCAAAGCCTTTCCCCTCAACACGGACCCCAGCGGGGGTAGGTGGCGATGGTAAAACCAGAATAACGGTAACGGCAAAGACTACGAAGACCAGGGCAGCCAATAAAACCCCTAGCGGCATTTTGCTAGGTTTCTTCATGTACTCACCTAGACCACAGATCCGAAATAAAGCGGATCTCCTAATAAAATTTCCACCAAGCATGTAGTCTTGCCCGTCCAGCTTCACTAGCTTCGTATCTAAGCTACTTTATTCACTTTCTTCTCGTATCACCTCGGGGTAGCAGGATGGGTACCTCTTCTCATAGTGGAGTGCTACTTCGAGAGGGGTTCAGCTCTAATGCTAGTTCATACGGGTTGATTTCCTCGCCTCGTTTTTGTTCCCCTGCATCGGTCTCGGGGTTGCATCACCCTTAAAGGCGTTCGGGGCGACCCCTGACACTCCGCACCTTGGTCTGTTCTCGAGGAGAGCCCACACCTCTTCTACGGGGCTCTCACCCCCATCGAGTAGTCTTCACACACCGATCTATACAGTAGCACTTATGAACGCTTCCGCTACATTCATCAAGCACTACAAACCAGTAGAGACTGAAGTTGCTTGAGGCGCCAGAGACGGAGGTGCTCCCTGGGACACTAGTAATGCGCCTAATATAAAGAACGCCCCTGTGCTGGTTTTCGTGGGTTTATAAACAGGCCAACCTAACGTGAATAGCTAACAGTAAGCTAAGAATTTACAAATGATCACAGCGTGTTCGCGTTTTAAACAGTTAAGTTTTTAAAGTGCCCCGTATTATATAATCTTTGAGGTGAAATGACGTGCCTTTCTGGAAATGCCAGATTTGTGGATACGTCTTTGAAGGTCCACAACCACCGGATAAATGCCCCAAGTGCGGCGCCCCCAAGGAGCAATTCAAGCAACTTTCAGAAAAAGAAGCGGAACTCATCACGAGGTCCAGGAGATCAAACTATCTTCACATGAAGGCCTTGACGCTTCTTAGGGAACTACTTAACGTGGCCGAGGAAATAGCCCAGGATAACTTAGACCCAGCATGCGTGAAGATCGCGGGCGAGGAGAAGGAATTCGCCACGGTGGCCATTCAGAAGATCATGGCCGAGCTAGAAGCCCACTTGAAAAAAGGCAAGTGGGGTTAAAGAGGCACACCTCCACGAATGCTGGTGAACGGCCTTGATGTCCAAGAACCCCCTGGACCTGGTTCCCGGTAAAAAGCTCTCTAGGGAAGAGGTTGCGGAAGCCTTAAGGCTTTCAATCATCGCGGAGCTAGACGCCATCAACCTCTACCTTCAGCTATCTAGGGCGGTAGACGATGAGAGGTTTAAGAAGGTTTTTGAGGACATAGCTCGCGAGGAGAAAACGCACGTTGGTGAATTCTTAGCTTTACTTAAACACCTCGATCCCGAGCAGGTAGAGGAGTTAAGGAAGGGCGAGGAAGAAGTCAAAGAGCTGGCAGGAGTAAAGGCACCTGGTCCTGGAAACGGCTCGACAGCGAATAGCCCTAGTAGAAACGGTGGTTTTGAAGAGACTGTTGTGCGCGAGGTTAAGAAGCTAACGGGCTCCGCGAGAGTATTAACTAAGAAGCTACCTACAACCTTGATTGGACGAGGCGCGGACTCCGTTTCAGTGGAGCGTGCCGGTGAAAAACTCGAGAGAGCGATCATCCCACTCTGCGAGATAAGCCACCGATTTATAATCTCCCAGCGAGCAGTAGACTACTCGGCTAAGACAGGGCAGCACATCGAGATGCCGGGTGCCATTGGCGCTGCCCTAAGCCTAGCAACCGAAGAGGACAGGGCTGTAACTGAGACTCTGCTGAGAGAAGGCAAGATAAGGCTACCACTAGGTACGTGGGATGATCCAGGCGCATCCGTAGTGGACATCGCTAAAGCGGTGTCAGAGCTCGTAGTACGCGGTTTCAGGCGACCCTACATGCTAATTATTAATCAAGCGCGTTACGTCAAGCTACTTGCCGTTAGCGAGAAAACCGGCGTAACGGATCTCGAAAGGATTAAGATGCTCGTAGACGAGGTTGTAGTCTTCGGCGGTGTGCCGGAGGATAAGGCATTAGTCATCTCGGCTACGCCAGATGTGCTAGATGTTGTCTATGGGGGTGATGCCGAGGTGGATTATCTCGGCCCAGAAGATGGTTACCACGCATTTAGGCTCTGGTCAACGATGGCTGTGAGGGTTAGAAATCCCGACGGGATAGTCGTAATGGAGGTTGTGCGAAGTGGACATTAGAGAACTGCTCGAACTCGCACAGCTCGAAGAGACGTACGCCAGGGAACTTGAAAAGCTGGCTCAATCGATCAAACACCCCGCACTGAGGGCCCTGCTCGAAAGCATCGCCAAGGACTCTGAAAAGCACGCATTGATGTATAAAGCTATGACAGAGCTAATAATAAAAACGCAGCCATTCATTAGCGAAAAGGAGTATGGTGAAATTGCCGAAGTAATGGGCAAGCACATAGAAACGGAGATGAAAATGCTTGAAAAGGCTAAGGACATTCTATCATCAAGTGGAGACCCCAGGATAAAGTTGCTGGTCTCAGCGATAGTAGACGATGAGACTAGGCATCACAAGCTACTACTAAGCATTAAGGGCAATATAGCCGAGGCTGAAACCCTTACAGAAGAGCTACTATGGCAAATGATCTGGAAGGAGAGCCCCTGGCACGGGGCGCCAGGTGGCTAGCAACCAGCATCATGAACGCACCCCATTTTTATTTTGTTCTTAAGCAGGTATCTCCCGGTCAGTAGGTGGCAGCTACTATTGGGCCCGGTAGACCTACTCGTCGCGGGCATTCAGGAGATAACGACCTCGCTAGTAGTTCAAGCGTTTTTAGCGGCGTGTATAGGCTTCCTACTCACAGTCGGCGGCGCGCTCCCAGCCCTTGTGGGGATTGGAGTACGCGAGAAAACACTAGCATATGGTATGGGCTTTGCGGCGGGCACCATGATCTCGGCTTCCTTTACTTCCTTGCTGATGCCTGCTTTAGAGGTAGGAGGAGTGATCCCAGCTACAGCCGGCTTCCTCGTAGGTGCGTTGGTCGTTCACATCGTAAACAGCCTATTGCCGCACGAACACGTGACCAGGGGGTATGAGGGCCCCGAGAAGCTTAAAAGGAAGCTAAAAGTAGCCTGGCTCATCGCGTTTGCAATGATAATTCATAACATTCCCGAAGGCGCAGCCGTAGGAGCAGCCATGGTTGAGTCTACTAGGGGCGGTGTTTTACTCGCCATAGCTATAGGCATACAGAACATGCCCGAAGGGCTAGCCACAGTCCTTCCCTTAATTTCTCTTAAAAGAGACCTCAAGCAGGCTATAGTCCTAGTAATGCTTAGCGGAGTCGTAGAGCCGGTAGCGGCAGCGGGCGCTGCAATGCTAGTCACCACTTTCAGAGGACTTCTTCCATACATGTTATCGTTTGCTGCCGGGGCAATGATGTATGTTGTAAGCCACGAAATTATACCAGAAACCCATGAAGAGGGGAGAGAAATACGGTTTACTGCGGGTTTAATGGTGGGGCTTATACTAATGCTTGTGCTAGACGCCTACTACGGTTAGCTTTATGGAGCGCCTTTGGGGTATGAAAAGGGGCTAAAAAGCACTTGAACTCTAGTAGTCTCATTTCCTCTCGGATAAGACCTTATCTAGTGCTAGTAATGCGGCAACGTTGTCTTTGATCATTTCAACCTTGTTCAGCAGATCGAGTGCTTGCTCCTCCTCCTCAACCTGCTCATTCACAAACCACTGCAAGAACGCCTCCGTTGCCTTATCTCCATGCCTCCTAGCTAAGTCCACCAGGTTCCATATTCTTTGTGTGTTCGCTCTCTCCGCCTCGTAGAAGTCCCTGACCGCCTCTGAGACGCTGTTCCACTCCTTTTTCGCTACCGTCACGTCTTGTAACTCTACGCGTGCTCCCCTCGCATTTACATACTCGTAGATCTTCATGGCGTGTTCCAGCTCTTCACGGGCCTGTACTTTGAAGTAATGAGCGAAACCGCTCAGTGATGCGTGATCGAAGTGGGCCGCCATTGCCAGGTAAAAGTACGCGTTCCTGAGCTCCTGGTTTAACTGCTTATTCAACGCCTCTAGAATCTCCTGATCCATCTAACTACACCCCAGTAATAATGTAGTTTGCGTGGTAATTTAAGTATCGCCATTTACCTACTTGAACATCCGTGTACGCCTAGAATGCAATTCGAGTTAAGTATCCGCGAAGCCCTTCACGGACTACCAGGTGTCGAGGCAAGTACTTAATGGTGGGGCATCACTATTAAGCACTAACACCGAAAGCCAGCGCTCGGCGGTCTCTCAATTCTATTAACTACCAGTACCGGCTGTTCTCCATAGGTGTAAATAAGGCACTTAAAGCATTCTAAGCAGAGGCTTTAACGCCGTTTACATTAAATGAGAACGGGGTACTTGCGTGTTGCGTAGGTGGTGCAATGAGTGGGCAGGACCTCGAAGAACTACTAATTGATGCGATAGAGGCGTACAATAGGTATAGAGGAGCGGAAGCTCAATGCCGTCTAGAAAAAGTCGAGGACAACGAGGCTATCGTGAGGTTTGAAGGCTCCTTTTGCCTAACGTGCGGTGTGATCGACTGGGTCGAAGACCTCATTTATATACTTAAAGGCCTCGGAGTTGAAGCTAAAATAAGTAGTGTTGAATACCATGTAGATGAAGGTTACCTAGTGGCCAGAATAGTCTTCACTTCGGTTAGAGTTTAAACCTCGCGCAAATTCTTTTATCCCTCTAACCTGCATGAGAGGGCGGATTGCAAAGTCCTCAACCGGGATGGGAAGGCGAGCTCAACACCTTACAATGGGGCCGCGGGGATTTGAACCCCGGGTCACGGGGGCCCAAGCCCCGCATCCTAGCCAGGCTAGACGACGGCCCCTTAGTCCAGTAATCTTCTTTCGTATCGAGGGTTTTAATACTGATGTCGTAAAACACTATTCGGAGAAGATCTCCCTTACGGACCTCTTGTACAGCAATATGCTTTTCGTCTCGGCCGGATCAAGTAAACGCCTTTCTGCCAGCTTTACACTTGCAAGTCCTAGAATCAGGCTTCCATACATTAGCTTTTCTAGCATGTTCCTACCGCGTAGTTCGAGCCTAAAGTAAACGGCGTTGTTTTCCGAGTAGACCCTCTCCATGAAGTTTACGAGTTTCACCCCAACGGTGTTCTCGGGATCTACGATTTCCAGTACCCCGTATTTCCTGTAAACCGGCTTCTCGTAGCCTACAATGTCGTTGTGCATCCACTCCGGGGCCACGTCTACTTTAACTACGAGCTTGCTGTTCTCGTTAAACTCGTTTTTACCTCTAATAGCGAGTGCCTCTAATGGGCTGTGAGACGCTATAACCGGTAACCTTGACCCGAGGACAACGTCTACGAAGAGCCAGTTAGCCAGGTTTTCCGACACCTCCACACACTCATCCATGTACTCCTCCAAGAACTCTACGCTGGCACTTGCCTCACCTTTCGGGACCACGGGGTAGCCGCTGGCATCGAGTACTCCAAGAACGCTGTAGAGCATTGCGGGCAGTGACACTCGAGGTAGGAGGCCTTGGGGTAGCGGTATGTGAAGCAAGTTGTTTTTTAGAGCTTCCTCTCGAAGCGCGCCACCGCTCGAGACCGTTATAGCTGTTACGCGTTTTCTAAGGGCATGCCTAAGTGCGAGAACGGTTTCGAGTGTGTCGCCACTATAGCTTACTGCGATAAATAAGGTACCCCTGTCAATAAAGCCTGGAACGGTGTGCGACTTGACGACGTAAACGGGTATAGTGCCGCTCGCCGTTGAGAGTACCTGTAAGTAGTCGCCAACGATTCCACTACCACCCATACCGGCTACAACCACTTCGTCGAACGCCCCCTTCACGGTATATGCCCCCCAAAGAGCGATCGCCTGCTTTACTTGCACGGTCCACTTGAGGTACGCGTCTAACACGCCCACACCCCAATCTAATTAACTACTCTACATGCATTATTAGTTAGACTGCCGTTGAGGGGCATTCATGCCAGAGACGGTGGACATATTAGAGCAGGTTTTATGCGAAAAAAGCATTATAATATCGCGTAGTTTAAACGCCATGCTTAAATTCGCGTTTACTCTAATTTCAATAGCCCTTAACCGCGGCTTAAGGGTCTTAGTCGTGGATGAGCGCGGGTACCTCGAACGTTACGCACCGTTAGAGCTGATCGAGAGAATTACGGTCACGAGTGACCTCGAGAACGCGTGTATCGATGCAAGTGCCCTGGTGGTAGCGTACATGCCGAGAAGCCTTCGCGGGTTAACGCATTGCAAAGCAATGAACGTAGTGGTCTTTACCAGGTACTTTGGGGTACGTAGGCTGGGCGATTATGTGAAGTATCACTTGAACCGCATACCGGGAACTAGTGAGTACGCGTTAACGTGCTACGAGAGGAGCATAAGTGCCAGGATCGTGCTGGAGCTAGGCCGCATTAGGGTAGTGGGATCCCCGCCAGGTATTTACGGTAAAGCGTACGACGCCTTGAAGAACGCCCTGGTAACCTACGGCGAAATGAGGGTAAAAGACGCTGTTTTGGTGGTTTCAAAAGAGCTAGGTGTGGATAAAAACCGTGCGAGAATGATCCTGATCGCGCTAGCTAGAAGAGGTTACCTCAAAGTTGTTAAGGGCAAGGTGACGTTAGGTGTAGGCTAGTGATTCGTCAAAATACACTTTCATTAGCCCGAGTTTTTTGAAAACTATGTTGATGTAGTCGTCTATGATGTTCCTAGACACGCCTAATTTCTCAGCTCTCGATATCACGATGCTCTCAACTATAGAGTACTTTTGGTACCTCTCATTGAGCTCTTTCCACGGAATGTTGGTCATGGCCCTGACCACGTCGTTGTCCACTGGGAGAATCCCCGTTTTCATCATGAATGCAAGTACTGGATATCCCACGTACCCCCTGTGAATAGTTCCATTATCGTTACTATAAACTCTATACGCCCCGGAGTCTCCGGGGACCAGGACTACCTTGTACTCGCGGTCACCCATGCTGGATCTCACGATGGCTTTGCTATTCGAAACTATCAGTATGCGACCGTCGCCTATAGCTCCGGCCGCTTCTAAAACTTTTATTCTAGGAGGCTTTAGAAGGAGTTTCACGATCTCCACCACGCTAGTAACTGGAAACTATGAGTGGATCTTTCGAGATAACTGTACCCTTACCTTTAATGCTCTGCCCAACACCCAGCTTTAAGAAATTCTCCGCCTCCTCACTCCCCGGCTTGACGTAAAAATACCTTTCCTCCCCTTCTACCTCGCCATACATGTACAGCAGTAGCTCTCCGCGATCATCATACTCGAAACTAATAACGATACCGGAGTACATGACTTCACGTTTCACAAAAACCGCCCTCCCAGTAGACATGATTGTTAAGTTCTATTTTATCATTTATCTTATAGCATTTAATTCCGCTCCCCGTGGGCGTTACCATTACCACCTACGTCGCTACTTGGCGTTTTGCAACTTTATATAGATGGGCTTAACTACTGTTAGTATTGGTGAAAAATTCTTGGGCGCGGATCCTCAAGCCGAGGCGAAAGAGCTGAGTAGTGGGCTAGTAATAGCGGGAGCGTACTCCGGCAAGATCAGGAGAACGCTGTTTGCTCAGCTGAGAGATGTCGTTAAACAGGACAAGGAGTTCACTAAGGAGATCGCGCGTGCCTCAGCTGAACTAAACGTGGTTTTATTCAATATTCTCGTCAACGAGCTGAAGATTGATAAGGGTGACGTGGTCAGGGTGAGAATAAACTATTCGCTAGATCCGCACAATAGGAGGATTGTGTGGGATTACAACTCGCTACGGGTAGAGGCCTTTAAGAGGGTGCCTGATGAGCAGGTTACGAGAGCTGTTTACGACATTGTGAGGAACAGGCTTAGCCACATACTAGAGACGTTTAGATTAGCCCCCAAAGCGGTAGAGGAAGCTGTAAAGGCCTTCGAAGTACCGGAGGAAAAAGCCGAAGAAGCTATTGGGCCCCCACCGATACCTCCTCCACCAGCCATTCAACCGGGGCTCGTAAAGCTCTCAGACATTGTGGGTTCGGCGGATGTGATAGGCGAAACAATAGATGGAGGCGTGCTCGTAAAGCTGACGAGTAGAGAAGGGCAGTCCATAGGTATAGTTACAATATCTCCTAGTGGTGATGAGGTGCTAATCGACGCGATCGTCGTTTACGGCGGTGTATCTAGAAGGTACACCGCGAGGTCCCGAGGTAGAGTTGGAATGTTCGCCGAGGAGCCGAGCAGGGTTGTGGGAGAACTAGAGAAAGTCACCCCCGTGGAGTTACCAAGAGATCAGGCGGAACTACTTATCCGCGAGAAAATGCAGTCACTCCTCTAAACAAAGCTTTTTAGTCCATGCTTTAAGCTTCGCTCTTTTAAAGCAACCACATGAGCAATTTACTCGAAGGGGCATTAGTGCCGAAACTCGATCTAGGCGAGGCGCCGGACGGCGTACTGGAACTAAGTAATGAGGACATACTGAAGGAGTTCGAGTCCACTTTACGGGCTGCTGGCGCATCCAGAGAGACCATTAAATCGTACATGGCCGCGATAAGGGATTTCATGTCCTTTACACGTAATAAACCCCTCCGAGAGGTCACCGTGAGAGACGTCATCGCGTGGAGGAATGAAAGGCTAGCTAACGGGTTCACAGGAGCTAAGACTAGTGATAAGTACAAGTGGCAGGTAACGCTCCACTATTACAGTGTACTGTTGAGAAGGTTTTTCAAGTGGCTTGGTTTGCGGATAAGAGTGCTGGGTACTAAGAAGTTGCCAGCCCGCGTAGATGCCCTAAGCGAGGAGGAAGTCGGTGCATTGCTTGCCGCGGCCAGCAAGCCGGTGGACAAGTTAATAGTTAGCCTTCTCGTGACAACGGGCCTTCGGAGTAGAGAGTTGCTCAACCTAAAGGTCGAGGATGTAGACCTCGGTAAGCAGATCATAAGAGTACGGTCAGCTAAGTACGGTAAAGAACGGCTCGTAACAGCCCCTCTCGAGGTATTCGAATATCTAGGTGCGTGGATCAAACTTAACGGGCTCCAGCCTGGAGACAGGTTGTTTAAGATATCCTACAGTGCACTCTACAAGAAGCTGAAAAGGCTGGCGAAGAGGGCAGGCGTAGACCCCTCTAAGACTAGGCCGCACGTACTTAGGCACACCTTTGCCACTATAGCTATCAGGCGAGGCATGAGCCTAGCCAGTCTCCAGAGGCTACTAGGGCACAGCGACATTAGGACTACGCAAGTCTACCTTCACATAACCATAGATGACATTAAGCGTGAGTACGAGGAGAAAATCGGGGGCTCAATAACCAGGTCAAAACCCTGCCCCGCGTGTAATAGGCCTATACAGCTAGACGCGCTATTCTGCCCGTACTGCGGAAAAGCGGTGGGAGAGCGCATTGAAGGCGTAACAGTGGGCTGAGCTACGAGAGGTTCACAAGTCTCGCCACGACGATTCTAGGTATAACCTTGTAGTTAGGGTTCTTAGACCTATAGGCCTCTACCAGGCCTTCACCATCCTGAACGGGGTACAGGTCTTCGTATTTTTCTAGCGTGCTCATTAGCCCCTCCTCGAACACGATTATGTAAACCGGGTTAACGGGGATGCTCCACCTCTCCCCAGAGTACTTTATCTCGAATAGCTTACTCAGAAATGCCTGATCATCACTGTAGCTCTCGCTCACGACGGCCCTGTAGTACTGGGTAATGTAATGGGCGACAACGTACGCGACCATTCTACCGTTCATGTACACCTTCAACGTCGTGATCTCGCTATGGTCCTCCAAAACAGCGTGGGGTCCGCGCTCGACTACGTAACCGGCTTCGCCAAGCTTCCTTATGAAATTTTCCAAGTCCTTTACCTTATCGAACTCCACCAGTTTAGCCATAGAACCGGAACCCCACGTTTCTAGTGACGAATTACAGACCGTGACATCAGTGTACTTAACGGTTAATCAGCTTATATAAGCCAAGTAGTAGAAGGGGGATGGCGGTTTGCAATTACAAAGTATACTGCCTGGTAGCGGCGCTGAGAAACGCGCCGTTGAACACATTGTAAGTACGTTACGCAGTATTGCAGACTACGTCAGTGTGGTGGATGTCCCGGTCTATGCGTGGAACTGGAGATGCACCGTCATCGCGGATGGTAAAGAGTTACCGTGCGTGCTACTACCTTACAGCCCTCCTGCGAAGTTGAGCGTTAGGCCTGGTAACGTAGTGTCCGGGGATCTCAACGGGTTGCTGGAAGCCAATATTGAGGGGAAATTCGTTCTCATAAACTACCCTGGAAGAAATGAAGAGCTCAGGTTAGCGGTCTACCTGCTCAGCAGGAAGAATCCCGTTGCGGTGGCCTTGGTGACCCCCAGAAGTGGGCTTTTGAAGGCAGATGTAGCACTAGGCACGCCCGGCTACACTTACTTGCCTACAACGCCTCCGAGCGTTCCGGTCCTGTGCGTTGACCTCGAAGTGGCGAAGCTCATTTCTACAAGTTACGTGGATGTAGAGGCGGAGTCCAATATTGCGAGAGGTACAGCTCGAGTGGTTGTGGCGGGCGTAAACGGCAACAGTGAGCTGGAAGTCCACATAACATCTCACCATGACACGATAATAGGTGGCATTGAAATGACCTCCACGAACATGCTACTTTCAATGGCGAAGCAATTAAAGGGGCAGGAGCTTCCGGTGAACGTAACGATGATCTCGTACACAGCGAGAGAGGTGGGAGACCTCGACCTCACCGAGTACCACTACACGTGGGGGGAGAGATACTTACTCAGAGTGCTTAAAGGCAAAGGGGTGCTTGAACGAGTGCTGTACGCGATCGCGCTAGGACCGCTTCAATCTAACGGAGAACTCGTAGTTGCTGCGCATCCCATATTGAGCAAGTATGTTGAAGATCTGCATGTACCGGTCAATTACAACCACTTCCTCCTGGAAAGCCACCCCTACATGGAAATGGGGATTCCAGCACTCACATTGATGACCCCGAATTCACTACTATACCGCAATTCCACTCACGGTCTTGGTTATAACCAGGAAAAGCAAGGAGTACTGGTGAAAGCAAATAACGTGATTTCAATGCTACTGAAGAACGTGAAACCCTCCGAAGACTGGATCAGGCTCACGTGGAGGCGTATCTTAAATGCCGTCGACGAACAAGGACTAGAACTACGCAAGGAAGTTACGCGGTTAACCGATATCGCTAGGTTTCACGGCGTGATTAACGGCTTGAGGATCACAACCAGGTCAGCGTACTCCCTGGTAGAACTAGCCTGTACCCGTCCTTTTAGAGTATACGTACACTCATCCCTCTTTGCTGGGTTATCCCGAAGCACGCTGAGCGTTCTCGAGGAGATCACTTCCACGTGTAATGGTGAAGTGCTGGTGGGTGACGGGCAGGGTTATAGGTTTCTAAGGCTAATGCACGGGTTCAAAGAAACTTTCTCGAATTTGTACGTGGAGTACTTAGTTAAAAGTTTAAAGACCGTTGTAGATAATGAAATCAGTAAAGCGATTTGCATGCTTCAAATAGCGAGGTGTATTGAACTTGGCGAAGAAAGCGATCGGAATAGACAAGTACGAGAAATTTGATGAGTGGTATCACGCCGTTCTGAGGGAAGCAGATATAGTCGATATAAGGTACCCCGTTAAAGGCATGATTGTTTGGCGGCCCTACGGGTTAAAGGCGCTTAGGTTTACTCAAAGAATACTTATCGAGCTACTTGAAAAGACCGGTCACCAGGAAGCATACTTTCCGGCTTTAATACCCGAATCCATTTTCGCGAAGGAGAAGGACTTTTTAGAAGGGTTTGGTGGAGAAAGCTTTTCAGTGGAGGGTACAGGCACGAAGAAGTTTAGTGAAAGGTTCTTCATAAGGCCTACAAGTGAAACCGTGATGTACTACATGTGGAGCCTTTGGATCAGAGGGCGCAAGGATCTACCACTGAAGATGTACCAAGCAGTAAACATTTTCCGTTATGAAACGAAAATGACGCACCCAATACTGAGAGTTAGGGAAATTATGGGGTTCATAGAGGCCCACACGGCGCACGCAACTATGGAAGAGGCTGAGAAGCAGATTGGGGAAGCAACAAGCATCTACAAGGAGTTCTTTGACAGGCTACTCTTACCTTACTTCATAGTCAAGACGCCGCCGTGGGACACCTTTGCAGGTGCAGAGTACAACTATGACTTCATAACCGTGATGCCTGACGGTAAGGGGCTAGAACTAGGTAGTGTAATTAACCTGGGACAGCGCTTCGCCAAGGCATTTGATATAAAGTTTATGGATACGGACGGTAGCACTAAGTACGTCTACCAGACGTGTTACGGTGTCAGCGAGAGGGTTCTCGGCGCCGTGATCGCCGTACACGGAGATAGCGTCGGACTCTTTTTCCCGCCTGAAATCGCGCCCATACAAGTTGTTATAGTGCCTATCGCTAAACCGGATGACAATGAAGTGCTAGGTTACGCTGAAAAGATAAGGGGTTATCTTGAGAGCAGGAATGTCAGGGTGTTCTTAGATAAAGACCCCGAACATACACCTGGGTGGAAGTACTATTTCTGGGAAATGAAGGGAGTGCCAACGCGTCTCGAAATCGGTTCTAGAGAGGTGGAGACCAACACCGTTACAGTAGCTAGAAGGGATGGAGGTCCGAAGATCACCGTTAAGGTCGAGGAACTATTAAACACCTTACACCTAGTATGGAGAGAAATAAACGATAGCCTAAGGCAAAGGGCACTAGAGCACTTGAAGAGGTTTACATATATAGCAGAGAACTGTAACCAGCCGCTCAGGGAATTTAAGGGGCTCATAATAGCCCCATGGGATGGGAGTAAAAAGGATGCAGATGAGTTGGAAAAAGCCTTCGGTAAAGACGTACTAGGGGAGATAGTGGAATCCCCTATAACGCTGTCAAGCACTTCGAATTATACAACATGTAGTGGTGGAAAAGCAGATAGGCTAGCTCTTCTGGGAATAACGTACTAGAGGGGCCTGGCGTAATAGCCTGCGACTTAGTACGCGCTACAGATTCGCGTAAACCGCAATGGTGTTCTTGAGCGCTCTTAAAGGAATTTAAGGGGTAGCAAGACTTATTAAAACACGCTTAATGGATGGTACCATGAGCGAGTACTTAAAGCAACTCAAAGTACAGCTCGTAGGCAAAGTACCTGGTGTAAGGTTCCACGATATCTCGCCATTAGAGCTGAGCATTGCGAGAGAAGGGTTCCCAGAAGTAAGGATAAGGGATGAAAAAGACCACGTAGTAGTCAGAATCGAGAACCAAGTGTACAAGTACGATAAGTGGTATACAAAGCCAGAGCATTTAGCTGAGACGCTCAAAGTATACTACATGAAGCAGTCTTCAGCATAAATGTAAGAGCGAGGAAAGCACTAATATGCTACTTTTTGGCAAGAACAACTTTTTCCACTTGGAAGTAACCTTCGAACTCGGATACGACGACTCTTTTCCCATAGATGACGAGCCTGTACTTAAATAAAGGGGCGTTTACAGCGAGGGTTTCTGCTTCACCACCTTCAAAAGAGATATTGAACCCGTATTTCTCGGCGAGCTTCATTAGCTTTTCCAGATCGTTAATGTCAAATACCTTACCTAGCAAGTAATGCGGTATACCCATGGACGTTATGGAGATAACCATGAACTCGATGCCACTGCCGAGGAGCTCTTTCATGTACTCTAGTTCACTAATACCCCAACAAGGCGCGTAGATCTTTAAACCAAGCCGGTTGGCAACCTCGTTGAACACCCTGAGCTGGAACCGGCTTTTAACGCTCCCCGTTACTATGGTACCAACGCCATACTTCTTCTTAACTCTGCCAAGTAGGTGCTTTAAGGCCTCAACCTCGTACTCCGGGTTATAGAGCCCGATGGTTTCAAGGGGTGTTGAAAGCGCCTGTGCCTGCGCTAGTAGACTTAAGTAGTTCGGTTGATGGTATAGCATCGAGTACTTATAGTGAGGTGTAACCGTAGCAAGTGCCCTTACCTCTAAGCCTTCCTTAACTGCGCGGTGCAAGGCATAAACGGAATCCTTTCCACCAGTGAACAGCACTACTGCACTACTCAATTTATGGCAACCTCTTAACTACCACCTAGAAATCCTTCTTGTCGACGGGTCTACTAATCTTTATACCTAGGCCTCTCTACGCTCGCAAAGCGCAGTACATGGTAGTGAAAATTAAGTACCGAATTTAAAGCTGTATTACCAGTGTCTATATAGGGGGCATTTTGATTGATGTCGTTGAAAAAATGTTCCAAGCGGAATTAAGGATCGCAAACAAACACCTACCGGTAACTAGGAAAAGTCTCGCACAACTTCTAAGTGAAATAGTGCCTCATGTTGTCTGCAGGGACGGGTCCGTTCACGTGTTTAGACGCAGTGAACTTAAAAAGCTTAGAGAGCACGTGAGGGATGAGGAGGCTCAGCAGATCTTCCTCCCCATCATCATACATGTTAGAGCGGACATGGACACCCTAACGGGTTTCGTAGAAAACGAGCTCGAAGCCACGGTCATTAGGCGCATTTTAGGATTAGAACATCTCCCAGAAGGCAAGCCCAAGAAGCTCTTTCTCTATAAACCTCAGCTGTATGAGTTAAGGTACAGGTTTTCAACTATATTTCAAATAGCCATTGTAGCGGACCTAGACTCCGTAGATACTCCACCAACCGATAGCTACTCGCTCAGTCCTTTGTAAACATTCCTCGAGCCGAACGATGCTATGAGGTCCTCTACGCTCGTTGCAGTAAGAGCTTATTCGCACTAGTGGGCTCTGATGATGTACAACGAACAAGTCTAGTTTTCCTCAACGACGAGGGGCATCACTACATTCTGAATTCATCACCCGTAGAGAGTTCTGCGACCTCCACTAATCCCGTTTCCCTGAGCTTATTGACGAACTCGTTGCCGCTACAGTGTAGTGGAATAACTAGTCTCGGCTTAACCACGTCTATTAAGTACTTAGTGTAAGACTCCACTATGGTGCTGGGCGCGTTTGCTAAGTGAAATCCACCAACGATAGCGTATATCCCTTTGCGGAGGAACTCGGATATGCTGGACAACGCTGTCACCCCCGGATGCATGCACCCGGAAAGAACCACTAATCCTTTCCCATGTTCAAACACCATGAAGTGTTCATATGGCGGTCCATAAAAGGGCTTAGACAGGTAAACTCCTTCGCTTAGCTGGGTCCACGCTCTTACCTCTCTGGGTTTGAGACCATTCCGCGCGAAAAGCCTACCGAGGGACTCTGAGGCTCCGTAGGGTATGAACACATCTGTAAATGGAGCTTCCGCGGAAATGTAGCGGTAGCCTCCGTAGTGAGGTGTGTGCTCGTGCGATACTACCACGTAGTCTACAGTGTCTAGACCAATGCCCAGTTCCTTGGAATTGTGCTCCAACACGCCGGGATCGATACCCATTCCAAATAAATAGGATTCTAGGTTTCTCACAACGAGGATTGAAAGCGAGTGCTTCGCGACGAGCCCTTTCCTGCCTATCTTATCATCCGATATTACGGTAAGCTCCATGGCGCCCTCTGCAATAATTCATTATAATACGCTTTAAACTGAGAAGGCCTAAGTAACTGTAATCGACCCGTGTACGGGATAAAGTTTTTAACGCTAACCTGCTACTAGGTACTATGACAGGTAGCAGGTAATAGGGTAACGCTATGAGTAGTGTTATTGAAAGCATAGAAGCTGAAGCTCTGAAGATCATTGAAGAAGCGAAGAAAAAAGCTCAAAAAATAATCGAGGATGCAAAAGCTAGAGCTAGGGAGATTTTAGAAGACAAGAGCTACCTGAAGGACCTTGAAAGCTACAGAATAGAGCTCGAAGAAAGGTTGAAGAAAGAAGTTGAGAAAATCATCAGCGAGGCTGAGACAGAGGCCGCTTTAATAAGGCTTAGTAGCTCTAGGAAAATTAACGTCCTAGCTAAAAAGATCGCTTCTACAGTTGCAGGTGTAGAAGTAGAGTGAAGGGAACTTTATGGTTGAAGCCAAGAAGCTGTTTCTATCAGAGCCGGACTTCGCGGTAAAGACGTACATTATTGCTCCCCACAACTACTTAGACGCTGTTTCAACGAAGCTACTTGAACTTGATGTTCTTGAGGTCATAACGCCCGAGAGGCCAGAAGCGTACAGGAAGGAAATCGAGGAGATCGCCGAATACTACAGCCTCTTAGAGAACGGGAGAAAGCTCTACGAAGAACTTACACTACAGTTAGAAGAAGAAGTCACCGTTGGAATCAAGTACGTCCCCCAACCAAGTGAATTTAAAGAACTCGTTAGAAAGCTCGTAGAGAAGCTTAACACGCTGGCTAAAGAAGTGAAGGGGTTAAACGAGCTAGCCATTTTATTGAAGGGCGAGATCGAGCAGTTAGAGCTGTTCAGGTCGCTGATAGCTGAGGTTTTAGGTAAGCAGCCGGAAGCAGATACCTCGTTCCTGAGATATAGCGGTAGCGAAATAGTCGTAGAGACCTTTCAGGGCTCTCCCGAGCAAATAACGCAGTTACAAGAGAAGGCTCTGTACACGATAGCGCTAGTTTCGAAGGGCGAGAAGGCGCTAGCAAGCTTAGTCCTCACTAAGCGAGACTACAACAGGGTTATAGAATTCTTACCAAAAGGAGTAGAGCGGTTAGAGATCGTAGGGAGATACGGATCACGTAGTTTAAAGGAGGTTATGGAAAAGGTCGGTGAAGATTTAACGAATTGTAAAAACAAGTTAGTGGAAGTAGTGTCCAGAAAAAAGGACATTATCAAGAACGGCTTAGAAGACATAGCGTTGCTGAAGGTAATCCTCGACTTGGAGTACGAAAAGGTGAAAACCCTATACGAAGCCGTGAAATCCCACTTCGTCGCCATGATAATAGGGTGGGTACCGGGATCTAGGAGAAAACTAGTCGAAGACCTGGCGGAAAAGTATCCTGTTCAGGTAGTGTTCGAAGAGGCGGCTGAACCACCAGCGGAATTCAGTAACCTCAAGTTGTTCAGGCCCTTTGAGCTAATAACGGAAATGAATGGAGCGCCTGCAAAGACCGACTGGGATCCCACACCTCTCATTACGTATGCATTCGTGATCTTCTACGGGCTGATGATGGCTGACGTAGGCTACTCCTTAGGGCTCTTAATAGCTGCGAAGTACGTGCTTCCACTACTTGTTGAAGACCCCAACTCGGAAGGTGTTAAAAAGCTGCAGAAAATGCTCTACATAGGGGGATTCAGCGGCATAGTGATGGGAATACTGTCTAAAAGCTTTTTCGGCGAACTCTTAGGTAAGTATATCCCGTTGCCTCAGCAACTAATAAATACCATGGACGCCACGCAGTTGATTGTTCTAAGCCTGGTAATGGGGTGGGTATGGATCTTTCTATCCCACGTATTGGCATTAGTGAAGAACATCAAAAAACTCCGTGACGTTTACGGAGCACTCTTCGAGCTCTCAATTATCATGATAATGGTGCTGGGCACGCTTATGATACTGCACATAATGTACACCAATAGGATGATCGCAAGAATAGACTTTGTTGAGAGCAACTACAATATAATAAAAACGCTTCTCATTGCCGCAATAATCGTGCTCGTACTAAGTAGAATAAAGATTACGGGGCCTTTAGGGGTGCTTTTATGGCTGTTTGACATCGTGGGGATCCTAGGAGATGTATTCTCATTTATAAGAATAGCTGGCATCGCACTAGGCAGCGCGATACTTGCATACATTTTCAACTGTATGATTGAAGGAGCAGTAATTATGAATATCGGGTTAGGGGTTTTAGCTGCGATCGGATTACACTTCTTCGCCTTCGCGTTAACGCCTATAAGCCCATTCGTGCATTCGCTAAGGTTATGTATACTTGAAATATCGTCGAAGTTCTATGAAGGTATGAACAGGAGGTTAAAAACGTTAAGGGCATACGTGCCCTCAAGGCTTACCATAAGTGGCCATAAAAGGACGTGATGTATACTGTTCTCACAATGATAAAAGCTTAAAACTTCTCTCTAAATGCTTCATACTGGGTGAAAAATTATGGCTTTTGACATAGGTACAGCAATAGCTTACCTGGGTCCGCCCATAGCTGAAGGCCTAGCAGTAATGGGAACAACCCTAGGCATACAAAAAGCAGCATCGGTAGGCCTCTCGGTAATCTCTGAAGATCCGAAAATGGTAGCCAGGGTATACGCGCTAGCGTTCTTACCAGCTACGCAAACGATGGTATACGGCCTCGGCTACCTATTCCTAGTATACTCGATGCTTAAAACCTATGTAGAAATGCATGGTAACGTGCCGCTACACGTAGCAATGGGCTTGTTGGGGCTGAGTATCTTCGTCGGGCTAGCGGAGTTCGGATCTGCGTTGAAACAAGGTGAAGTTTGCGCTGATGGTGTAGCACAGCTAATCAAAACAGGGGGTAAACTGTTTCCATCCACGATAGTGCTGGCCGCGTACGAAGAGCTGTTCGGCATACTAGGGCTTGCCTTCGGCTTCCTAATATCTTCAATGCTACTAGCGGTTTAGTGTTTCATTTATCTAACAGATTGCCTCCATGCACTGGTGTAACGCGTGTACAAGGCGCATATACGATGTCGTCAGAGCTGAGAAGAGCTATCTTGGGCAAGGCAGAGGAAGAAGCAAGAAAGATAATCCATAGTGCCGAAGAGGAGGCAAGGAGAATCGTTGACGAAGCATACAGGTTAAAGCAGCAGGAAATAGTCAAGGAAAAGGAAAAGGTTGTCAAGGAAGTGAATTACGAAGCTAGAATCGCAGAAGCCCGTTTAAAGGCCCGGATGCTTATAGCCGAAGCTAAAAGCAATATGCTAAAAATGCTTGAGAGCTCTGTGAGGGAATACTTAGATAGATTAAACCCGCAACAGCGGGAACGATCGCTCTCAAGCCTCATGAAAGAGGCCGTCAGGGCACTGCTAGAAGATCTCGGCGCGGGCAGTGAAATCGTGGTATATGTGTCAGGAGCGGACCTAGAAACAGCTAGGAAAGTTGCAGGCGTTATTTCCACGGAGCTCGGCATACGCATCGATATTAGGGAACTAAACATCTCGGGGGGTGTAATAGCCTCTTCACTTGATGGAAGCGTGATTGTAGACAATAGCTACGAAGCGAGACTGAAGAAGATCATTAAGGCGTCCCTCAGCGAGATTAGTAGAGAGGTATTCGGCTTATGAGCTTTAAACTTACGAGAGAAGGAGCCTATGGGCATGTCTCGGTACTAATAGCCAAGTCGCCTAATCTGGCCCTACTTTCAGATATTGTAAAATCCAGCGAACCGGCTGACATACAAACAGCCATATCTAGGGGCATTGTTAAACCGGCTTACTCCGTGCTTTTGCAGACCAAGACTCTAGGTGACGCCGAAGACGTAGTGTACAACTTCTACCGTAGCTTGTTTAGCGAACTAGAGAGCTTCATGCCGTTGCCATACAATAGCTATGTGAAACGCTTCATAGAGATATTCGACTTAGATAAAATAGCCTCAGTAGCCCTTTCAGCTGAAAGGCGCAAGTTGGAGTTAAAATACTTTATGGGGTGTTTAGCGCCTTTAGTAGAGTACCTAATACACGCGAAAAAGCCACCCAAGGAATTCTCTCCATATATAAGCTGTCTAGGTGTAAGCGGGGGGCAGAGCGTGCTTGACACTGTGAGGTGCCTTATCAAAGTATATCTTGAGAGGGTTGTAGACATACTTAGCAGTGTCGCTAGGCTGGAACCCGTGGAGAACAGCCGTAGAGTGTTCTACGTGTTTTCCCTACTGAGGTTTTACAGGTACGTTGTAAACTCCAGGTTACTGAAGGAGATGTGCGATGTTGAGCTGAAAGATTTTGCCAAGAGAGTGAATACTCCGTCTAAGTACATTCAAATAGCTGTCGAAGTCGCAGAAAAGTTAGAAAAACACGTCAAGGAGGATCCAACGTTATTGACCGTACACGAATTAAAGGCCGTATATGAGTTATTGAAGCACCTCCTATATACACCCCACTCGCTTATAGATAGACTTACCTATCTACTTGTACACAAATACTACGAAGTTCCTTTCATTAGGTACTTAGCGCTACACAAGTACATAGGGGGGGATCGTGCTCTCACAGTTTAGGGTATCCGGGAAAAGGATCGTCGCGATCGTAAAGCCCGATCTTGCACCGTTGATAAGGATCCTAGGCATCGAGGATGTGGTTGAAGTCTACAATGAAGCTGAAGTCCTTGAAGTCTTTAAAAGAATAATCATGTCCGAGAATGTTGGCATCATACTGATACAAAAACGGCTCGTTGAGGGGGCTCCAAGCGACGTGCTCGAAGACGTTCATTCTAGGCTATACCCAGTATTAATTACCTTACCGGATAGCGTGGAAGATCTAAAAAAGAATCCCATAGAGGTCTACAGGGACCTAGTTAGAAGGTTTATTGGGTTTGAAGTACATCTGTGAGGTTCAATAATGGAATCTCAAAACTTTTATACGGCTTGACCTAATTAATTGGAGATTGACTGAGGGCAGCTCAATAATCAAGCGAGGTGACAGTAGTGGAAGCGCTCGGAAGGATATATAGAGTCGCGGGGCCTTTAGTCGTAGCCGAGGGCCTTAAACCAATGATGTACGAGGTTGTCTACGTTGGCGAAGAAGGGCTTATCGGCGAGGTCATCGCTATTAGAGGGGACAAGACCTATATCCAAGTCTACGAAGACACGACAGGCCTTACTCCCGGCGAAAAAGTCATCGCCACAGGTAAACTCCTCTCAGCGGAGCTCGGTCCAGGCCTCATAGGATCGATATACGATGGCCTTCAAAGACCCGAAAAAGTGATTGGAGAAGCGACGAAAAGCATCTTTATCAGAAGAGGGCTCAAAATACCTGCACTGGATAGGAACAAGAAGTGGTATTTCAGGAGAGAAAGAGACCTGAGCCCCGGAGAGAAGGTTGAAGGCGGCGACATAGTGGGCTACGTCGAGGAAACGCCGGTAGTGGTGCACAGAGTTATGATACCTCCAGGTGTTTCCGGAAACTTGAAGTGGATAGCGAGTGACGGTGATTACACCGTTGAAGACGTGGTGGCCATTGTCGAGAAGGAGGGTACCACGTACGAGGTCAAGCTTTACCAAGTTTGGCCAATAAGGATATCTAGACCCTTCAAGTCCAAACTAGACCCCGGGGAACCCCTAATAGTGGGTCTTAGAGTCATAGACTACATGTTCCCACTATCTAAGGGAGGTAAGGCGGCTGTTCCGGGGGGTTTTGGCACTGGTAAGACCGTTGCACTACAAGAAATCACTAAGTGGAGTCATGCAGATATTGCAATATTTGTGGGCTGCGGTGAAAGAGGTAATGAGATGAGCGACGCTCTTACGAGCTTCCTCAAGCTCATGGACCCAAGGAGGAATAGGCCGATGATGGAAAGGTCCGTTTTTATCGCTAACACTAGTAACATGCCCGTTGCTGCCAGAGAGACGAGCGTCTTCCTCGGGATCACTATAGGAGAATACTTCAGGGACATGGGCTACAACGTCATAATGGTTGCGGACTCCACTAGTAGGTGGGCCGAGGCGATGAGGGAAATTAGCGGTAGAATGGAGGAGATGCCCGGCGAGGAGGGGTTCCCTGCATACTTGTCCTCCAGGCTCGCTGAATTCTACGAAAGAGCCGGCAGGGTCATCGCAATCGGTAGACCCGAGAGGGTTGGGAGCTTGACATTAATAGGCGCCATATCCCCGCCCGGAGGGGACTTCAGCGAGCCCGTTGTTAGAAGCACTGTAAGGTACGTGCAAAGCTTCTACGCCCTAGACTACTCCCTCGCAACTAGAAGGCACTTCCCCGCAGTAAACTGGCTTCTAAGTTACAGCCTCTACGTGCCGTACGTCAGGGAATGGTGGAACAAGCTTACGAACGGCGAATGGGAGGTCTTCAGAGAAATCGCCATGAAGATTCTTCAGAGAGAGGCAGAGTTGAGCGATATAGTTAGGATAGTTGGCCCAGAGGCGCTGCCCGAAGACGATAAGCTGGTGCTCGAAGTCGCGAGGATGATCAAAGAAGACTTCCTGCAGCAAAGCGCCTATGTGCCCACGGATGCGTATTCGCCACCGGAAAAAGGCCACCTGATAATGAAGGCGATAATATTGTTCTATAACAAAGCCAAAGAAGCGGTATCGAGGGGTGTACCCGTAGCGAGGATAAGGGAATTCAAGTGCAGGACCATGATCGCGAGAATGAAGTACTACACGCTCGATGAACTCAGGGAAAGGGTATTCAGAGAGGTCGTGGATACCATAGAGACGGAGTTTTCAGAGCTCCTGAGGTGATAGACGTATGTCTTCTCTCCACCTAATCACAAAGTCTACTAGGGAAATCCTAAGCGTTAGGGGTTCGCTGGTTTTCGTAAAAGCCTTAAAAGGAGCTAAGTACGGCGAGATAGTGGAGCTGGAAGTAGAAGGGGATACGAGGCTGGGGCAAATAATAGACGTTAGCAAGGACATCGCCATCGTTCAAATATTCGGCTCCTCCGCGGGCATTTCACCGGGAAAAACAGTCGTTAGACTGCGCGGAGAAGTCCTAAGGCTCGGAGTCTCAACTGACATGCTTGGAAGGATATTTGACGGCCTTGGAAAGCCCATAGACGGCGGGCCATCTATAGTACCCGAAGAGTACCTTGACATTCACGGAGAGCCCTTAAACCCCGCGCTAAGAATCCCGCCTTCGGAATTCATAGAAACGGGCATATCGGTTATAGACGGCTTGCTGACCCTGGTAAGAGGTCAGAAACTCCCAATTTTTAGTGGCTCAGGGCTTCCACACAACAGGATAGCAATGCAAATTGTTAGGCAGGCAGCAGTTAAGGGGGTGGAGGAAAAGTTCGTCGTCGTCTTCGGAGCTATTGGCGTCACGTACGAGGAAGCGTACTACTTCTTAACGGAGCTCAAGTCTATGGGGGCTCTAGACAGGACAATAGCGTTCATAGCGCCTGCTTCAGCACCAACTGTAGAGAAGCTCGCCCTACCGAGAGTGGCGCTTACAGCTGCCGAGTTTCTTGCATGGAGATACAACATGCATGTACTGACAATACTAACCGACATGACCAACTACTGTGAAGGATTAAGAGAAATATCAGCTGCCAGAGAGGAGGTCCCAGGTAGGCGCGGGTATCCAGGCTACATGTACACGGACCTAGCCACAATGTACGAGAGAGCTGGCAGAGTGATGGGCAAGATGGGCAGCATGACGATAATGCCAATACTAACAATGCCGGACGACGACATAACGCACCCAATACCAGACTTAACGGGCTACATAACGGAGGGCCAGATAGTACTATCTAGGGATATGTGGAGGAAGGGGGTATATCCGCCCGTAGACGTCTTCTTGTCGTTATCAAGGCTTATGAAAGAGGGTATTGGGCGGGGGAAGACGAGAGAAGACCATAGAGAAGTGTTCGCGCAGCTTTACGCCGCGTACGCGGAAGGCCAGTACCTTAGAGAACTATCTGCTATAGTTGGTATGGAGTCTCTAACACCCAGAGACAAGAAGTACCTCGAATTCGCGGACCAGTTTGAAAGGAGGTTCATTAATCAGCATGAATATGAAAGAAGAACAGTCGAGGAGACTCTCGACATAGGTTGGGAGCTACTAGCAATACTGCCAGAAGAGGAACTCAAACAGATAACGCCGGATACTTTACGGAAGTATCATCCAAGATATAGATCTAAACAGGTTTAAGTGAGATGAGTACCGAGGCAATTAAGTTACCTAGAGTAACGAAGATAGAGCTTATTAGGCTTAGGAGAAGGCTAGCGCTCACGAGAAGACTTCACAGAATCTTAAAGGACAGGATGACCCTACTAGTGCAGGAACTTTACATAACATTGAAACGCGCCTTAGAGCTAAGGCAGAGATTAAACAACATACTCGCGGAGGTATACCCGCAGTACTACAGAGTACTAGGACTCTACGGAAAGGAGGCATTACTGGCTTCGGCATCAACCATCCGGCCTAACAATGTCCTATTCGGGACGAGAACTGTCATGGGGGTAGTGGTGCCGTTGATCGAGGTGGAGGAGGTCTCGAAACCAAGTGTAATGCTACCCCCTGAAGCTGCGGGCATTCAGTTAAAGAAAGATGATTTGATTAAAGTAATGATCGAGCTGGCGGAATACGAGAAGTCCCTTTACCTAATAGGCCGCGAGGTCTCTAGGCTTAGGAGGAGGGTTCAGATGATAGAGAAGATCCTCATACCGAGGCTGACGAACACGATAAGGTACTTAACGATGAAATTCGACGAGATCGAGAGGGAGGAGAAAGTGAGATCCATTAAAATCAAAGCAATACTTTCAGCGAAGGAGGTTGCTACACCCGGTCAAGCTGGGTAAAACGCCTGTAGCTTTTCCGGGTTCTACGTATGGAGATCAGCTACTATTTACATTATTTGTATTCCGGTATTGAATGCAACCGGCTGGGTTTAAATAGGCTCCTTCGTAGCGGCGTCGATGGCCTTAACGAACTTCACTTCTAGGGTGTTTTCGCTACGTAGGATTAAGTAGCCGGCGTAGATGAGTGGGTTTTCCGTGTCCTTCTCGTAAACGCCAACGACTAAGATATCCTTACAGAGCTTTTCTTCGGGAAACACTTCGCACCCATCTTTATCGAGTATCGATGTCTCCAACCCGTAGAGCTCTACTGCTTCATTCAGTATTAACGCGAGCCTCTCTTCAAGCATTTCAACTATGTAGTCTATTAGTTCTCTAAATGCCCAGCCTGCATTCCCTTCGGCCACTATCTTCAAGTAAAGCAGGCGTTTAAGAACTCCTGGATCAATACTCAACTGTACCCCCTTCTCCACGAGTATAGAAGTATTATGAGGGCGGTTTTCATATCCTTGACCTCGTTGCTTAAAACCATTTCGTACGCCGTTTTAAGCGGAACTCTCATTGGCTCTATGACTTCGTATCTTTCTGGCCGGGCTCCCACGTACTTGAGATCTTCGGCGTAGTAGAAGTGTAAAATCTCTGTACTGTAACCGGGTGTCGGTGCGTACGACCCCAGCTTTACGAGTTTTCCTGGATAGTAGCCCGTCTCTTCCACGAGCTCTCTCTTGGCGGTCTCTTCGGGGGATTCTCCTTCGTCGACAACGCCTGCGGGGGCTTCAACTACGAAGTCGTTTAGAGTAGCTCTAAACTGCCTAATTAGCAGTATTTCATCGCGTGTAATTAGGGGTAGGACTACCACAGCCTCGGGAAAAATAACCACGTCCCTTTCAAACACGCCGTCCTGTTTAGCGTATTTTCTACGTACTACATTGAACCTTAAACCTCGAAAGAGCTCCTTCTCTTCTATAGGCTTGGGTTTCTCCAACTTCGCTCGCCATGAATTATTAAGGTAACAGGTCTACTATATATTCAGGGATTTACATGCCCCATTACTGGTTCGGCCCAGCGGGTAAGCCCATTACGCTAAAATCCGCAAACATCCTCCGCGCGCCGGCTTTCTTAAGGGAAATGGGCTTAAATGCCATGGAGTATGAAGCTGTGAGGGGAGTGAACATAAGAGAGGATAAGGCGAGAGCACTTGGTGCGGAGGCGAGAGCGAACGGGGTGAGGCTAAGCCTACACGCACCCTACTTCATAAACTTAGCGGGTAAGAGGGACGTCGTGGAGGCTAGCATAAAGAGGTTAAACGAATCGGTGGAAGCCGCGTACTGGATGAATGCGTATGTAGTCGTATTTCACCCAGGTTACTACAAAGACGCCCTTTCGAAAAGAGACGCCCTTTTCAAGGTCAAGGAGAGCCTTGAAAGCGTCATAGAATATCGAGTTCAAGTAGGGGCCAAGGAGGTCTGGCTCGGGCCTGAAACAACCGGTAAGACGAGCCAGGTAGGAGACCTGAATGAAGTTGTGGAAATCTCGGAAAACCTAGAAGGAGTTAGACCAGTAGTAGACTTCGCCCACATATATGCCAGGAGCGGCGGTAAGTTCATAGTGTCCAAAGAAGACGTTCTCAAAGTCATAGAGTTGATCGAGAAGAGGCTAGGCTCGTGGGCGCTCAAACCACTTCACGTGCACTTCTCAAAGATAGGATACGGTAAAGGCGGCGAGAGAGAGCACCACACTCTTTCGGAAGAGGGCTATGGACCCGACTTCGTGCACGTGTGTTCAACTCTCTGCGAAAACGGCGTGGATGCCGTTATAATAAGTGAAAGCCCTGTACTAGAGCAGGACGCGCTAGTGATGCTAAGGATGTGTAAAGAAGTATGTGGTGGTAACTGCATTGTTGAACAGGTTGCGGAATAGGGTAGAAGGATCCATTAACACCGTAGCTCTTTATGCATCAAAGCTAGGGTTCTCGCCCGATGAGCTTACAGTGATTTCTCTCATAGTGGCGTTGCTGGGCTTTTTCACGGTCTTAGTGTACGGGTCCGGGCTCGCGCTTTCACTAGTAGTTCTCCTCTCGGGCTTCATAGACTCCTTAGACGGGGCTTTAGCGAGGTTGAAGGGAACGGCATCGAGGCGCGGTGCCTTCCTAGACTCGTTTATCGACAGGATCTGTGAAGCCCTGTTCGCACTCTCCTTCATCGAACTAGGTATCAACGTCTACGTCGTGGTGCTGTTTCTAGTCTTCTCGTACCTTATCAGCTACGCGAGGGCTAGGGGTGAAAGTCTGGGAATGCAGCTTGCTGGCGTGGGACTTATGGAAAGAGCTGAGAGAGTGCTAGCGCTTGCTGTATCGGCGCTTTTAATAGATTTCTACAGGGATGTAGCTTACTACTCTTACGTTGCTTTCACTATACTCACTGGGATTACAGTTTTGCAGAGATTTCTGTATACTTGGAAAGCCCTGAAAGTTCACGTTAGTGCCGACAAGTCATAATGCCCTACTAATGGTAGGGGTGTTTTAAACAACGCGTATCCTAGCCTGAGTACGTGGCTCTTAATAACTCCAACCCTATCGCTAACCCGCGTTATGAAGTCCCTATACTCACTAGGCAGGTCTAAGCTCGCGAGATGCGTTTTATCGGTTCTCAAGATGATCTTTGTATTCGTCAACTGCAATATGATGTCGTGCACATCTTTTGGACTATGGGTACTGAATACGAGGCCAAGTTTTCTAGCCCTGCCGAGCCTTGCAATTCTATCTATCATGCCCGAGACGTTCTCCAAGTACTCTTCTACTCCTCCCCCTCTACTCGGGAAGAATCTGTGTGCTTCGTCTATGAACATGAACACCGGCCGAGTTTCGAGTTTAAGTCTACTTTGTAAAAGCTTCCATTCGAAGATCTTATTGAGTATTCTGAACGCAACTATGCTAATCGTCTTCTCAGGGTCTGCTCGCGAGTGTACTTGGAGGTACTCCAAGTCCACTACTATGGGGTAGCCTTTAAAGACCTCAAAGTGCTTTTCGAGCATACCTCCTACTGGTGGTTCGTGAAGATACTTGCTTTCTCCGTGGCCCCTAACGTAGACGTCGAATATCCCAGTGTCTATTATCGCGGCGACCTGCCTGATCATGTTTTCCAACGTGCTTTTATGTAT
The DNA here is from genome assembly GCA_038845865.1 of Desulfurococcaceae archaeon. NCBI lineage: Archaea > Thermoproteati > Thermoproteota > Thermoprotei > Desulfurococcales > Desulfurococcaceae > Desulfurococcaceae archaeon. Next base: position 373,639 of record JAWBQJ010000001.1, on the reverse strand, counting down.
TGCTAAGTCACGGACTATTTCAACAACGTACTCTCTATTGGGGTCCAGTACTATGCCCCTCTGCCTGCTTTGCCTCTCATCCATCCTGAACCTAGCCTCCTTCAGCGCCTCGTAAAGATCGTATATGGTTTCGAGGTGCGCGTTCTTCGCGGTAAGGGCGTGGAGGACTCTTTGCAATGCGTCTTTGGCTTGCCGCGTAAAGTAGGGGTTAAGCGCTATTAATTCGCGCGGAGTGAAATCTGCGAACCTGAGAGCGTAGGGAATAATGTAGTATTCTATTTCGTCGACTTCAGTGCCGTAGTTTACCAGTACTTTTGATCTTACGAACCTCAATATTCCTTGTGAAGTAGGCTCCTCGGCTACTTCTAGCTCCTTCACCTCGTAGTTCCACTCAAACCTGCTAGTGACTGGCCCGAGTACGCTGTTTAAGTAATCCTCTGAAATAGATTTGAGCACCCGCGCCCAGTTCTCGGCTTTTTCCCCCTGTTCTTCAACTACGTTTCTGGTTATAGGAAGTAGCACGATTACCCCCTGAACACCTTTTACACTGCTACGCACCTTCCTAGCCAGCTCAAGCTCTTCCTCGGAAATGCCTATTACGGGGCTCCACAAGGGCTTTAAGGGCATTGTAACGTAGTCTTTGTTGGGATCGAACACGACGACACTTACCTTTTCATTGTTCAATTTATAACCGCAGTACATAGACGCGATCATGTTTTTAAGTAGAGTTGTCTTACCGCTACCAGTAGTGCCAAGGACCAGTACATGCTGATATAGTGCTTTAAGAGGTAGGAAAAGGAGGGCGTTGCCGCCGAACGCAGGGGTATCACCTACCGTGGCATAGCCTAGGAATACACCCTCCGAGGGCAACCCCATGATCTTCTGTATTATGTTGGGGTCCTTAAGCAGCACCACGGGGCTCTGCGGCTCGATGACGTAGTTTGCTGCGATCACTTCACCCTTCTCTAGGTTATATGCTAGTAGTGGTTTGGCTTTAATGCGCGTTTTCGTCAAAAGTCCTGAAGCCTCTGCGTGTGGCATTGGTAAGTACATGTCTGGCAGGTCTAGCTCGGCAAGTATGTCTTTCCTCTCAACACCTATTACCTTTAAGCTAACCATGTCAAGGGACTTGATGTCGACCACTCCAAGAACGCTTCCAGCCTGCGCTAGTGAAAGGAAATTCTGGAAGTACATAACCGGGTCCACGTCAAATACTACGTAACCCCCCTCCTCGTCTATGTACGAGGGGCTTGTCCTTGAAACGTAACCGACTATTTCGCCGAGACTACTCGCTATTTTTATAGCTGTTTGGAGCCTGTCTTCGAGCGATTTAAGTATACTGTGCGAGTTCAAGGAGTTGAACCCTCCTTCCTGTAGATTTTTCATAAAATGCTTATATACTGACCCGTTGATTCCTCTGGAAGGCCCGTCATGTAGAGCAGGTATGTAACTATGGAACTGGTGATTTTCTTAACTCTACGGTCCACCGCGAGTAGGCTTAAAGGTAGTAGTGAACCGGTGTAAACGCTGTCGTAGAAGACGTGGTTCAGCGCCTCTTCGCTAGTGTATGATTTGTTTTCAGGTATTTCAACGCGGTACACGACGTGGTTACCTAGACCGCTTGCTAAGGGGTATAACCGCCTGGGCATGACAACGTACCACACGATTCTATTCATCTTCTCCACGTCGTGCTTTACCTTTACAGGTCCTATGAGGAGCGGTTTATCGGACGCGTAGCCCCTACCTGCTAGTAAGGTTAAGACGTACACTTCATCGTTAACCTTGCTCAAAGATAGTCTAGCCGGGTCTAGGCTGGACAGGTAATAGCTTCTTAGAAGCCTTTTCACGATACCTATAACCACGATGCCTTTCTCCACCAGTTTTGTTAACGTCCTAACCCTCAGCATATTTAATTCGCGAAGGCCCTCTAGGTACATCCTTGCCCTATCTTTACCTGGGACCCCGATCTCCCCCGAAACGTGTAGAGGGTAGATGAGAGGTCCGTCAACGAACACGACTGTACCGGGTTCGCAATGTCTGGATTCGTGAAACAAGCTGAGAATGCAATTCTCCACCGCTAGCCTAAGTTCTACTAGTATGAGGTGTTTATTGTACTCGCTCGTATACGGTACCCCAATGGGATTGCTGGAGAGCACTCCTGGCAGGCTTTTTAAAGCACTCGCATCGCCTTCTCCGAGCTCTACTTCGGGTACGACGACTATGTGTTTACAAAGAGGCTCTTCAAGCCCCAGTATGGATGCCGTGTGCGGGACGTCAATGCCCCTCCCGCTGAACCTGCTGAAAACGCTCCCGGCACCTACGGCTATGAACACGTATGGGGTTTCGATGACCCTCGAACCGCTGTCAAGCGCGAAGACATCCGATACGGGTTTACGGTGCATTACTTCAAGGCCCTTTACCAGGGGCCCTTCAAGCACCTCTACCTGCCTCTCGGGGGCCTCGTCTAAGAGCTCAACCGGCTTACTAGCTACGTCTTCCTTGGTAATCCTAAGTCCTTTTGAGACGCCGCGCCTTAGCTCTTCAACTATGTCGGCGATGTACTTCAAAATTTTACCCTCGAATAGTTATTACACCTAAAACAGTTTTACATAACTGACTAGGCTGGCCCTAGAGGTGCTTACACCTTGGAGGAGAAACGAGTACTCGTACTAGGAGACTGGGATGCGGATGGCGTGGTGGCAGTGGCGCTTTTAGCGTATAGCCAGGAACACGCTAAGAGGTACCCGTTAGAGGGCAGCGCGGTCCTCGAAAAAATCCCCGTAGACCCAGATAAAATAAAGTACATACTTTCGCAGATTAAAGGAGGCTACGAGGCCGTGTTCTTCCTGGATATACCCTATAGCGAAGTGCTTGGGAACATAACTAAACTCCTTAAAGCACACTTCGGGACTTCACGGGCAGTGTTCATAGACCACCACATCGCGAGCGTTCAGAAAGCCAGCGAGTTGAAAAACGTATTCGACGAGGTCATAGTTGATTACAAGAAACCAACCTCTACTCTCCTGTACGAGGAGATCGTGAGGCACGGTGTAAGCGTACATGCAAAGCTACGCGAGTTCGTAGAGGTAATAAAGTACATGGATGCGGGTAAGCGGATACCCGAGAGGTTAATGAAGCTGTTCGAGCTCGCAAAAATGATTTCCAAGGCGCTAACGGCGGTTAGAAACGAGGAGCTGTGGTTGAAGACTATAAACTGGCTCGCAGACCCCACGCCTTCACCAATGCCGTTAAATGAGTCGACTTGGAGCACCGTGAAGAAGATAATTGAGGAGAGGGACAAGGAGGTCACGGAGATCGCAATGGGGCTCGCGGTGACAGCCGTCAAAGTTGGAGACCTTCGGTTTGTAGATGCACGTCATGCCTGGAAAAAACGGGGTGCAACCGCGCTCGCATCAAAGCTATCACTAATACTTAAAGCCCCCGTGGCTATGCTAGCCAGCACTAATAGGGGCTACGCATTGCTAATCATCAAGGCACCGGGCGGAAGGGCCTATCGTGTTGCTAAGTACCTGCTCGCTGAAGGCATTGCCTTGGACATAGCCGGTCACCCGAACCTGGCAATAGTGAGGGTTCCGAAAGATATCGACAAGAAAAACCTGGTTGGAACGCTATACCAGGCGCTCTTTTACACATCTTAAGGTGCTTTCCGTGAAGGTGCTAATTGTAAGAGAGTCGACGTACATGCATAAACCGGGGTTCGAGCACCCGGAAAACCCGAACCGCGTCGTAAGAATACGGAGAGCGCTGACATCTTTTGGTGTAGAATTCAGCGATGTAAGTGGTGAACAGGTGGATTTCAAAGAAGGTTTTAGAATTGCGTGTAGGGTGCACGCCAAGGACTACGTGGAGCGCTTAATAACGCTTTCTCGGAGCGCCAGCGCGACAATAGACGAAGACACGTACATTACCAAGGATAGCTTAAAACTCGCGCTCGCAACACTATACCTTGCATACAGGTATGCGAGTGATGAAGACGCTGTTTTCATGATTTCTCGTCCACCAGGACACCATGCAGGTAAGAGGGGTAAAGCACTGGGTGCACCCACGCAGGGCTTCTGCCTCATGAATAACGCAGTAGCCGCAGTAGAGGGGTTTAAAGACAGGGGTTTTAGTAAGATCGCGGTACTGGATTTCGATGCACACCATGGAAACGGCACGATGGAGCTACTTTATAAGGAACGGATTTTGCAAGTTGACTTCCACCAGGACCCTAGTACACTATACCCGCACACCGGGTACCCGGAAGAACTAGGTGAAGGCGAGGGGTACGGGTTCAAGTTAAACATCGTGTTACCTCCCGCAGGCGGCGACGACCTCTTCATGAGCATTTTACCCATGGTCTCAGATCTGTTTGAAAAGTACTCGCCAGATGCGCTGGTCGTGTCAGCTGGTTTCGACGCGTTCGAAGACGATGGGCTGGCAGACCTCAGGTTAACGGAAACCTCCTTTTACAGTCTTGGAAGGCTCATAAGAAGGTTGAAAGCTCCAACCCTCATAGTGCTTGAAGGCGGTTACGGGGCCGGGTTGCAAAGAGGCATAGTGGCATTCGTTCACGGTTTACGCGGAATAGAGCAGACTTACGAGCACCACACGTCAACCCCGCCCTCGCTGTACAGAAAGGCCCTTGAAATAGCTACTAAAACACTGGAAAGGTTTTCTGGGGCGTCAACCTAGGTGTAAGCATGCACGAGGAAAAGGAGCTGGAGGTTAAGCTAGCTATACGCGATCCCGAGGTAGCGAGAAGAGTCTTAACTTCGCATGGCTTCGAGTACGAAGATACCTGCCTAGAGGTAGACATATACTATGCGCATCCTTGCAGAGACTTTGTTAAAACCGATGAAGCGTTGAGGTTTAGGACAAGAAAATGCAATGCTAGCTCGCACTATGCAGTATCGTATAAAGGCCCTAGGGAACGTGGTATCACCGGGCTTAAAATTAGAACAGAGCTGGAAATAGTCGTTGACGAATTAGCGTGGACTACTCTAAGAAGCATCGTGGAGAAGCTCGGATTTAAGCCTATAGCCGAGTTTGCTAAGATGCGTGAGCTTTACAAAGCCCCCCGAATGAAGGCTACACTAGATACACTGTTCGGTGTAGGGTTCTTCCTGGAAGTTGAGCTGGATAGGATGGAGGATGTCACTAAGCTAAACGACCTACTTGGGAAAATCGAAAGGAACACCGCTATCAGCACTATCGATAAGACGTACCTTGAAATATGCCTCGAAACCGGTAAATGCCGACCTAGAGTCGAGTAGACTAAGCATTTGAGACGAACAGTCCATAAAAGCTTATTGACCACTTCACCGCGTAAGAGTACTAGGGGCTGGACGAGCTTGTACAGATCTAGTAACATCGTGGTCAAACTAATGTATGAGAAGATTGTGAGCGAGCAGCTCAGCAAGCTTGAAGAGGCCAGAAGCCCGTACGTAATCTACGTAACAGACCTAGTACTATGCACGCACAAGTTCCACATGAGGAAGCACTACCCGGAGCTAACGTTAACGTTCGAGCCTGTTGTAGCGCTAGGTAGCATAGCTCACTGGGGCATGGAAACACTATTCAAGGAAAAGGGTATCGAGGTTGAAGTGGAGGTCTCCAGGACCATTAGGTTAGATGACAAGGTGTACACCATTAAGGGGAGAGTAGACGCCATTGACAGGGCTGGTGGGGTTGTAATAGAAGTGAAGACAGCGAGATCCTCAATGGGCATTCCAAAGGAACACCACATCAAGCAGTTAAACATATACCTAGAGCTTACCGGGTTTGAGCAGGGAATCTTAGTGTACATAACACCGGACAAGGTAGTAGAATACTCCGTGACTAGAAAGCCCATTGACCTGGAACTAGAAGCCAGGGGCCTCGTTGAAGATTGTTACCATCCACGTTACAGCTGGGAGTGCACTTATTGCGTTTATAGGAAGCTCTGCCCATACTACGTGCCGGAGCAACAGAGGAGAACGTAATACTATACTACGGAGCGGTAAGCTTGATAAGCCCGCCAAGCCTATTTTTAACAGAGGTCAAGTAACTAGTGATGAGCGCTCGGGTTGGCTGCAGAGTGATGACGGTCTTGAGTTCTGAGCCCATCACCTACATGATCGTTGATGGGTCGAATGTTTTCCTCAGTACTCTCAATAACTTGTAATTACGCTTCTTATCTTTACTTTATAAACAGCTATATTCACGTGAATAACGGTTATTAGCGCAAGCAGTATCTTGGCCAGGTCTATCCACACGTCGTTGAGACCAGCACCGTATATCACAATGTTCCTAATGGTGTCAATAACCCATGTGGGGGGGAAGTAGTCGGCCACTAATCGCAGCCACGAAGGCATCCACGTCCTCGGAAACCATATCCCTGCCGTGAACGACAGTACTAATCCGAGTACAGTGCCAAGGCTAGCTCCGCCTCTCAATGTTTTGGTAAATAGTGAGAGAACAAGCCCTATTCCAATGCTCATGTAGGCTACCACAATGAGGAGTAGCGGTATGAGCCAGTGAGCGGGGTTAGTGGGGTTGAACGATATGTTCGCACCAGCGATGTATACTCCCGCTAGCAGTATTAGGGGGGCTGATACGAGTAAAATAACCATGTTTGACAGCATCAGCGCTGTGACCAGCACGCGCGGCGTTATGGGCGACGCCAATATTCTTCTAAGCGTGCCATAAGCTTTCTCCTCGTAAACGGCTGTGGCTCCTCGCGAAAAGCCCATGTAAAGGAACATCATGCCGATTGCCCCGATGGTATACCAGCCAATGATATTAGCCCTGGTGGCGAGCGCCTCGGGCTTAACCTCTTCGTACGTAACATTCAGCGGCGATGCTATGCCGTAGATATATGCCCTAATAATCTCCACGAACTCTGAGAGGGTCGTACCCGGCAGGACGTAGCTTTGATTGATGTACTTCAATGACTCCTCGAAATAGAATAGCGTAACGTTGGCTTTAATTAAGCCTACTCTATGCGAGAACTCGTTTAGAAAGCCACTAATTACGCTGTAGCTGATGGAGGCTGAGTAAGGATCCCTGGCGCCGATGAAAACCTCCATTCTAGCAGTGCCAACTGTTAGATTCAACGAGAAGTTCGCGGGGATCACTATCCCCGCGTCTAGCTTGCCACTCCTCAAGTCGCTAATTAGTGAAGCTTCATCACTGTAGTTCTTCACATTGAAGATCTGCTCCCCTCCGTACCTTACCTTTGACATTATCTCCACGAAGTGGGCGCTCGTGAAGTTTAGCCCCTCTACTTCAGTATCATAGTTTACCACTCCCACGGCGAGTTTTACGGGTGATGTAGCTCCTGGAGGTACGAATATGTATGCTACTAGTATGATCCAGAGTATGGGCCACGCTAAGAGCCAGAATAACGTCACCTTATCGGCTACAACGATTTTAAGGTCGCGTACGATGAACGCATAGACCTGCTTGATCCACGTCATTCCCTCAACCCCCTGCCGGTCAGTTTTAAGAAAACGTCTTCCAGGGTGGGTTTGGTGAGCTTAAATTCTACTACGTGATACCCGTTGGAGAAGAGCTCGCCCATTAGTGCTGGGAGGTGCTTATCGGGCTCGTCTAGGTGCAACCTGGCTGTTTTTCCTTCAATGTAGTGTTTAATGGTGTACTTCTCAATGATGCGTGTCGCCGCACTGTGCACTTCACTGTCAAAGACTAGCTCCACGACAGAGGGAGGTCCGTACTTCTCCTTGAGTTCCTCGGGCTTTCCTTCCGCGAGTATCTTTCCGCGGTCAATTATCGCCACTCGGTCGGATAGCCTGTCTGCCTCGTCCATGTAGTGCGTTGCCAGAATCACTGTTCTACCTTCTTCTCTAAGCTTGAGTACTAAGTCCCATACGTTTCGGCGGACACCGGGATCCAGCCCTGTCGTAGGCTCATCCAATATCAGCACTTCAGGGTCGTGGAGTAATGATACCACTAGTGCCAGCTTCTTTTTCATGCCACCACTATACTTTCCGGCCTTCATCCTCAGATCCGCATCTCTCAGACCTAACAATTCAGCCATGTTCCTCGTCCTGCTGATGATCTCGTTCGTGGTCAAGCCATATAGCCTGCCATAGAATAGCGCGTTATCGTACCCTGATATGCTATCTATTAAGCCGGGCTCCTGAGGGCAGTAACCAATTGCTCTCCGCGCAACTGGGTCCCCGGGCGGTAAACCCTTAACGCGTACCTCTCCTTTATCGAAGTTCACCACTCCGCTTACTATGCCAAGTAGAGTGGTTTTACCCGCTCCGTTAGGGCCAAGTAAGCTGTATACACCAGGCGTCTCCACGGTCCACGAAACGTCATCAAGCACTTTCCGTGAATCGAAGTACTTCACTAGGTTCCTAATGACCAGTATCATTTAAAATACCCGGTTGAAGCGAGTTCATATACTAGTAGATGTGCTGGAGGTATATAAATTTCATGCATAACATTGTAAACTTATTAAATTCACGAAAATGCACCTTCATGCAGCAACTGTTCTTTGGATTTTGGTTTCGATGTCTTTTAGCCACTTGAGCAGCCTCGGTGACCTTGGTTCGAGTACTGGGCTAGTTTAATAGCCAGGAAAACCCGGCGAGTGGACATAAACAACTACTAGAATCTCACGGCTACGGGTTTGTTAGGGGTTACATTTAAGAGCTTAGCGGCGTTTCCCATATTCACCGCTACCTCGAAGTAACCCCAAGAATTAATGTAGCATGCGAGTTCGCCTACGGGTACTCTGCTAAAACTGGCTTCATACGTGCATGAGTAGCTTTTGTTGTTGATTACTAGCACTAGCTTGGACCCGTGGCTGGGTTTAAATGCGCCGAGATCCCCCTCTGTGATGTTGGTCATCACGTTCCCGAACACATCTATGTAAATTACTGCTCCTTCGATTACCCTCCTTTCTACATCTATTTGTGGCTTGTCAACACCGATCTTGACCAGCTCGTCGTATTCTACCTCCACGCCTATGTCTTCTAGCGGTATGCCTTTACTAACCCACGCTGCAATCGGTGCAAATATGTCCCTGCCATGAAATGTATGGGATACCTGGGAAAGCCTGTATTTAGAGTTCGATATGTCAAAAACCCGTTTCACGCCATCCCTCTCGCTCAGTACTGTGAGGCAGCCATTATCCGGGCCTACGAGCACGTAGTTGCTAGTCTCTATTAGAACAGCTCTCCTACCACTTCCAACGCCAGGGTCCACGACGACCACGAATATCGTACTCGGTGGGAAGTACTTCGCCGATACGGTGAGCGTTAGCGCAGCTTCGAGGATGTTGTGCCTTTCAATGCCGTGGGTGACGTCGATTATCTCTGCTTCGGGGTTAATGGACTTTATAACGGCTTTCATGACCCCTACGTAGGGATCCTTGTACCCGTAATCCGTTATGAGCGCGATTATCCTTCTCAACCACCCTCACCTACAGGGTATATATTACTCCGCAGGCAATAACTAATAATGGCCGGGGATGGAAACGACGGGCGGCCTGATGGGTGATGACCGTTCATGGAAAGACCCGGCTAGTGCTGACCGATGATTATCAGCGGATATGCTGAGTAAAGGGTGATGCACTGGCTCTAGATGAGGGCGTAGTTAATTAAGAACCCCACCTTCTAGGTAATGCTAGAGAGGAGTGAAGCATGTCTAGCGGAGTAGCTACTAAGAGTTTACTTAAGAATGTCTGGTTTCTCGCGGGTAACGGTTTCAAGTACGGGTATGTGTTCATGCATGGGTCTAGGATCGAGGACGCCCGTGAGGGCGAGCCAGAGCCTGAATATGAGCTCGCAGAACTAGTATACGATTTCGAAGGCGACGCCGTGGTTGTTCACGGCTATAGCTTACTAGTAGATCTCGTTGAGTACGTTGTAAGGGGTGTGAACGACTTAGACCTCTCGGTATTTACGAGAGAAGAGCTTAGAAAGCTCACTAAAGTAGGCGTTGTAAACGCTTATATGAGTGGGGTGACCCTTCCCGTAGCACACACCAGGCACCCTGAAATCGCCGTGGATGTTGCACGAGAGAACAGCGTTAGAATAGGTATCATTGCAGAGAGGGGTACGGTACCTAGTAGAGGCCCCTTCACACTCTTACTCGAAGTTGACGGGAGCTGGTTATACTACGATGACCGGAGACTAGGGGAGTACGATTCACTGGTCTGTAAACCAGGTAACATTAAGGGCTCATGCATACTGGTGGATGCGCGGGGATACGGTAACATCACCACGGCCATTGAAGAGGTTTACAGGGAGGTCAGCAATCCCGAAGCATCCTACAAGATCCTCACAGATCTTTACCGTGTAAGCGGCGCTGATAGCGGCTTCGTCGAAAAAGGCGCCTTATCGGACATCATAGTCTACGATCTGAAGAACTCCCTAAAAGCCATTCCAATAAAAACCACGAGGCACATGTTCACTTTACTCTCGAGATCTCAGCAACCCGACATAGTGTTCATTGGTGGAGATGTCTTCTACGAGTTCGGCGAGAACCTTGCAATCCCCATCGTAAAAGTAAATGAGATTCTAAAGAAAGCAGCAAGTAGGGACTTGGATAGCGGCTAGGGTGTATGGGCCCGCGGGGATTTGAACCCCGGACCTCCCGGTTATCAGCCGGGCGCTCCACCAAGCTGAGCTACGGGCCCTCTCTTGCAATATTACTATGACTAAACTTTTAAATTTGCCACCGGCAAATTGTACGCCTAGTGCAACTGTTTTGGTTTTCATTAGGTTTATACCGCTACTTTATAACGCTACACTTGATGATTTCAACTCTAGCCATATATATCCACCTATACGGATACTGGAGAGAAGAGATTATAAAACCTTCTTTATAATTCTAGGTATGGTGAGCTACTTGGTGAGGGAGGGGGAGCTTGTTGAAATCCTCAAGATAAGGGCTCTCCCCGAGAGTAGCAATGACCACGGTGCATTAATTGAGTTCCTGAAGCTCTACCGTGATGCAGTTCAACTAGCGGTAAACAGGTTGGGGAGTTTAAACGAAATACCCTCGATAACAACTCTACACAGAATGTTCTACTCAGAACTTAAGAGGTACGGTTTTAGAGCACACCATGTGAAGCAAATCTACGTCTATGCTAAAGCAGTTGTTAAATCTAGTAAGCGGAACGGTGGAAAGAAACCAGTTCTAAGGAGGTTAACAGCTAGGATAGATACGACTACAAGCTGGACCTCGACAGCAGAGTGCTGGTTCTGAAGTTGCATATATAATGGTAGAGAGGTTAAGCTAAACTATTAAAGAGAAGTATAGAGATTGGAGTAGCTACGAAATAGCTGTGAAGGTAGTTGAAGACAAGGTTTATGTATCAGTATACTTCGGGCAAATAGTTAAACCGAGGAAAACTAGAACTATTGCAACTATTGATGTTAATTTTTTGATAACGTTACTCTAGCTGTTTTCGCACCAGGTGGGAGTTGTTGAAGCTGAAGCGGTACAAGACACCTCTCAGGAAGATACTAACGCATAGAATATGAATCGAGAGAATACAGAAGAGATACTCTAAATCATGAGGGTTCATCAAGGGAGTTAGAAGAGCTATCAGGAAGCACGGTGAAAGAATTAAGGAATATTGTGTGTGATTACGCTCACAGGATTGATGATAGGGTCGCTGAAACAGCCAGTAGATATAGAGCTATTGTAGTCTTAGAGGACTTGAACAATCTGGGAAGCAGAGTCAACGGTGGTAGCTTATTCAACAAAAATTATCCCTATGGTATTAAAAACTACAGTTCACCATAGGATACAAGGCACTTGAGAGAAGATTAGTGGTTGAGTTTGTTAATCCGAGGAAAACATCATCAACTTGTCCGAGATGTGGAAGCAAGTTAAAAGATAACGGTAGTAGAGTACTGAGTTGCAGTAGATGTGGTTTCACAGGAGATAGAGACGTGATCGCGTGCATTAACTTATTTCTAAGATACTCAAGATATGGGGTGCCTGGGGTCACCCTCAAGCCCGATGAAAACCCGAGCGGAATGCAGGGGAACAAAAATGAAGCGATGACATCAACTTACATAAACTCAATAATAAGAGAACTACTTAAGAATTTATGTTATATAAAAGCGAACTTATATTTTATATATAAGAGCTGAACCCTTCCTTACTACAGAATGGGTGGTTGTTCTTGCATGGCTGGTGGGGTAGAGTACTCTACATAGACCTCACGACTAAGAAGGTCAGAGAAATGGTGATCAACGCCTCCTACTACGCCGATTATATCGGTGGTAGAGGTCTGGCTGTAAGGTTGCTCTGGGACTTAAACCCCGTCGGCGTAGATCCGTACTCGCCATACAATCACCTAGTTATAGCTACGGGGCCGCTCACAGCGTTAACATTACCTAGTAGTGGTAAGCTACAGGTAGCTTCAAAGAGCCCATTAACAGGTGGTTATGGCGATGGTAATGTTGGGGGCATGGCAAGCTACCATCTGAGAAGAACGGGTTACGACGCACTCGTGATAACGGGTGCTCTTAAGAGGCCTGGGTACCTCTACATCGAAGATGGCAATGTTGAGTTCAGAGATGCCGAGCATTTGTGGAACCTCGACACCTTTACAGCCGAAGATAAACTCTTAAAAGAGTGCGGCAAAAATGTAGGTACCCTACTCATAGGGCCTGGTGGCGAGAACCTGGTCAGGTACGCCACGGTAGTGTGCCAGCGGGGTAGGAGCGCTGGTAGGCCGGGAATGGGCGCTGTCATGGGTAGCAAAAAGCTGAAGGCAATAGTTGTTAAGGGTACTCGAGAACCACCTATTGCTAGCAAGGAGGAACTTAGAAAAGTTGCCGAAGAAGCCTATAGAAAGATATTGAAGAGCGAAAACTACGACTTCTGGATAAGGCAGGGCACAATGGCTACTATCGTGTGGAGCCAGCAAAATAGCTGCTTACCTACAATGAACTTCAGGGAGGGTGTCTGGGAATACTACGAGACCATTAGCGGAGACCTGATGGAGAAGCTCAAGGTGGTGAGGCGCGGTTGCCCTTACTGTAACATGCAATGCGGTAACGTGGTGCTAGACATAGCCGGCGAGGAGAGCGAACTGGATTACGAGAACGTCGCAATGCTGGGAAGCAACATTCTCTTACAGGACTTGAGGCGTGTAGCTGAGATAAACAAGTTGGCCGACCTAGTAGGCGTGGATACGATAAGCCTCGGCAACGTGCTAGGCTTCTACATGGAGGCTAGTGAGAGAAACCTCGTTGAGGAGAAGCTCGAGTGGGGGGACCATAGGGAGATCAAGAGGCTCGTCGTGGAGATAGCTCATAGGCGCGGCTTGGGAGCGTTCCTAGCAGATGGCGTGATGAGAATGGCCAAAAGCCTCGGTGAAGAAGCGGAGGAGTTCGCGATGCACGTCAAGGGCCTAGAAGTCTCAGCATACGACTGCCACGTAGCACCAGCGATGGCGTTGGCTTACGGGACCTCGCCTATAGGTGCTCATCACAAAGACTGCTGGGTTATAAGCTACGAGGTGAGAACAGACAGGTTAGGTTACACGAAGGAAAAGGTTGAAAGAGTGGTGTACCTGCAAGATATTAGGGGAGGTATGTTCGAGTCATTGACCACATGTAGATTACCGTGGGTAGAGGTCGGACTAGACCTTGATTACTACCCGAGGTTCCTTTCAGCGGTAACGGGCGTTACGTGGACGCTCGAAGAGATCAGAGTAGCTGCCAGTAGGATATACACGTTGATCAGGGCGTACTGGATAAGAGAGCACGGTAATTGGAGTAGGGAAATGGACTACCCACCGTTAAGATGGTTTAAGCACCCACTAACGAAGGGCCCATATACCGGTTATAAACTGGACTTCGAGAAGTTCAATAGAATGCTAGACGCATATTATGAAGCTCGCGGATGGGATGAGCGGGGAGTGCCGAGAAGAGAAACCCTACAGAAGCTTAAACTCGACTTTGTAATACCAGTTCTCGAAAAGGTCGTGGAGTTAAAGTAAATGAATGGATTTTATAAAGTTTTTACCATAACCTCCTCAGGTCCCTCCCCGAATCAAGTGGGCTTCGATGACCCTGTATGTGCGGGGTTTTACGAGGTAAGGTGTTCTCGGGTACCGGTGAAGGCGCACACTACGTTAAGCTCTACAACGAGCAACTATCACGCATTCTCTCCTCGTGCCCTTATCCGGGCACCCTTAACGTCCTCCTAGATCGTTGCTTTTACGAGCTCGTGGATAGGAGTAAGTTGGTGGTTATACCTCCACCTAAGCCAGGTTTAGGAGCTGCATATGCGTGTCCTGGTTACTTAATGGGCATACCCGTTTTACTCGTAAAGCCAGCTGTAACTATGTACGGGTGTGAGGTAGTTGAGGTGATCTCACACATTAACTTGAGAAAAGAGCTTAAGCTGAAAGACGGTGATGTCGTCGAAATAGTTCTAGTAAACTAGCTTCTTCACGGCCTCGTTAGAGTGGCATTAACGTACTCGATGTAGCTCTCAATGCCTACTGACACCTGGTCTGCAGCCCTCTTAAACAGGTCCTGCAGTAGTTGAGGCGAGAATAGAAATGCAACTCCGAACGCGGTAACTAGTAGTGTAAGCACCACTAGGGACACGTAGGCAGCCTTCATGTCGATCTTAACGATCTTAACTACAGGCACACCTAGGAGTATTGTGTAGAACAACTTCATGTAAGACAGTAAACCGATCGCGCTCGCGATGACCATCATCATTGACAGGATCACATTGTACTCGAATAAGGCCTCGTAAAGGAGGAGCTTTGCGAGAAATCCTGGAAGTGGCGGTATGCCCGCGAGCGCGAGGGTTGACACCGCTAACGCCGTTCCCGCGATGGGGTATTTAAGCCCGAGTCCTGAGAGCTTTTCAAGCTCTCTAGTGCCGGTAGCTTTTATTAACACGCCTACGCTGAGGAATAGCGTTGCCTTGGCTAGCGAGTGTGCTGCTATATAGTACAGCGTGGCTTGAAGGCCGCGACTCGTGCCGCAACCAATGCCCATGAACAAGAACCCAAGGTTCATTACCGTCGAGTACGCTATAAGCCTCTTCACGTCTCTTTGAATGCCCATCAATAAAGCACCGAATAGAGCTGAAAGAGCACCCATAACTACCGTTACCAGTAAAACCAGCCTCCTGGCAGAATTTAAGGGATCTACTGGCGTGTTCCAGGAGGCAATGTAGACAAACTTGTAAAGCCCAATGACACCAACGTTCACCACGAGGCCGCTCAGTAGCGCCGATATCGGTGTAGGGGCTGCGGGGTGCGCGTCCGGTAGCCAGAAGTGGTTTGGGAATACGCCGCTCTTTATACTAAAGGCCCAGAGCGCCAGTACCATGATAATTCCGTAGGCTAATGCGTGCATGAAATCCGGTTGTACCACCAACCTGAGCGAAAAGTCAACGAAGTTCAGCGTCCCATAGAAGCTGTAAACTAGCCCCATCGCCAGCAAGTATAACGTTGTGCCGAGAGATCCTATGAAAGCGTACTTAAGCCCCGCGACAATAGACAGTGCCCTGTGCCTGTAGTACATGACGAGGGAGTAAGCTGATATGCCCGTGACCTCGAGCATTACAAATAAGTTGAACATGTCTCCGGTATACGTAACGCCGAGAATTCCGGATGTAACACCTAGTAGCAGAATGGAGTACCAGGGATAGCCGTCGTCTACGATGTAGCTTACACTGTATAGTGCTATGGCGGCGATGACTACGGTCGAGACCACTCCCAGCGCGGCCGTGAAGCGGTCTACAGTGTAGATTATTCCAATCGGTGCTGGCCACCCACCAGCCATGAACACGAGAGGGTTGTTTGCCCTGTAAGCTTCAATAGCCACGAGCACGCTGAGCACCAATACTATGGTAACCGCTATCACGGTGTAGTACATTACTACAAGCCTTTTCTTCGACGCCATGTAGATCAATGGGAGTAAAAACGCCGCAAATACTGGTATGAATGGTAGAAGCCCGATCAGGTTACCAGTCATGAGGCCACCTCATTCAAAGATCTTGTAAGCATAGTGTTCGAATTCTTCGCTGATGTACTTTCTAGCCACCTCCGGATCGTCAGTGATGGTGTTTATCCAGTTAACGTAGAAATAGCCTCCCTTCTCATCGACCACGACGGTGCCGGGAGTGTTGGTTATAGAGCCCATTACGAGTAACCTAGCGTACCTAGAACTTACTCTAACAGGAACCCTCACTATTCCAGGTTTTATGTCCATTGTGAATATCCTCTTCACGACGTCTAGGTGTGCACGCATCTCAATAATGGACATGTACTTGAAAAAGTAGTAGACCATGTAGAAAAGTCTACGTATATCCATAGCTTTATGCTCGTTCGTAATGATGTACCTTGCGAACAGGGTACTGAGAATCGCGGCCACAATCATGCCCGTTAAGGCAGTATACACTGATAGAGAGCCGACAAATAACACGTAAACGATGAAAACCAACAAGGCCGTAACAATGTGCCTGAACACTACTCGCTCACCTCCTCTACCAGTGGTTTTATGAGTTTCCTCGCATCTGTCGTTCCTGACAACCTGTAGGCCTGTATGATGCCGAAGGCTATCAGGGCATTAACTGCGAGCCCTATTACTATGCCTGTTAGTACCAGCGCTTGAGGTAGGGGGTCTGAAGCGTGCTTTACAAGGAACTCTGTCTCAGGAGCTTCCATGCTCGTATATACTGGCGGTACTAGCGGGTGAGTGAGCGTGAAGCCTACTAGTATTATCGAAATGAACACCGTATCGGAGAGGATCGTTAATGCTATTAACTTCTTGACAAGACTCCTCCTGTAGACTATACCGTAAATGGAGATCAGGGCGTTCAATGCGAGGACGAACACCACTAGAACATATGTATACTTCTCGAGCATCTCACCCACCATGCTCGCTGAACCGTTCCTTGTACCACTCCTCGGGTATGGAGAGGTAAAGTGCCACGGCAGTGAAGCCTGATGCTACGGCAAAAAACTCGAAGAGGTTGTAAAGTGAAATGCTTCCACTAACGGTGATAAAGCCTACTCGCGCCGGATAGAACCTCTGGTTAGTGACTAGCTCAAGGCCTCTAAATACAGGTAGCAACGCGACTAGCCCGAGAGCAGTCAGTGCAAGACCTCTTATAGCAATGAGCCTAGTTGATGTTATCCCCCTCTCGATAATGCTGTGCACTGAGAATACGGGGACGATGAGCATCGACGTCACGGCAAGCGCCGAACCCCCCGGAAAGCCTCCACCGGGCGTTAAGTGCCCGTGAAGTACTATTGCAGCCGAAATGGAGGATATTAGCAGGATGATTATCTTAGTAGCCGTCCGGGACAGCACGGTTAAGCCGATCACAACCTGCATGCTCGGTGCTTTACTTAGTCTAAATACAGCTAAACCGCCTACAATGGCCAAGTATAGCACTACGGTTTCGTATACGGTGTCTAGTCCCCTATAATCCCATACAACAGCAGCCACAGCCTCCGGGCTTGCAGTGTCTCTGATGGTGTTCACGACATAGTATCTACCGAGCTCTCTCATCGCTCGCGGAATGTCTATAGGGGTAAAATTCACGACGACGAGCGGTGATATGATCGACGCGACGAGAAGTGCCAGTAGTATTAGAGTTCTCTTAGTCATCTCCCTATCTCCTCGAACCTTTCGGTTTTACTCAATACGAACACGAGTAGCGCGGAGTACAGGCCTACCGAGACCGCTACATAGGTCATTACGATGTCCGTGGCCGCCATGGCTTGCAACAATATTGCGTAACATATACTCTGACCGGCGGAAAACGCAACAGCTTTAAGCAAGTCTTGTTCCGTGACGGCCATGTAGACGAAGACCAAGCTCAGTAGCGAAGATACTACCATCATTAGTAGTGTTAGGATCACGCGCCCTCCTCCTCTTCAATAGCATCTACTAGTGGTTTCCACTGCACGCTACGCGATCTACGGGCTGCATGTGCGAGCACGTGGCTCCCGACAGGTGCTACTACGAGCAGTACTACCGCCGTTATGAAAGACGCCCCCGCTATGGTAAGGTGTCCCGGGAGTTCGGGAAGGCCTAGCGCCATTAACGCTATCCCAATTAAGGGCAGTACGGCCCCGTATATTGCCCCTATGGTTGCGGCATGTAGCCTAACGTAGAAGTTGGGAAACCTCAACATGCCTATAGCGGCGAGTATGTCGAAGACCCCGCCAACGATGAACAGCGCTGACCCGATCCAGAAGATCACCGGCCCGATCACGCGCCCACCTCTTTCGATATAAGGTACTTAGACACGTATACGTCGAGTAGGTAAACCCACAAAGCGAGCATTAGAGGCGGGGTAACTAAGAACGGCGTTCTGTAGTACAGTGAAAGAGCCATTAGAAATACTGCTAAGTCGTAGGATAGGCAGTCTACGGCAAGTACCATGTCCGGTATAGTGGGTCCCTTTACGAGCCTAATAGTGTAGAGGACGACAGCAACCAAGTACAGCGGGGCGCCAATAAGCACTACTAGCTCCGCGTACTCATACAAGTATCTCAGCCCAGGTTTATTAGAATAGGCGAACTTTAAAAGCTTATCTGAGGGCGGGGGACTTGAAGCCAAAGGCTGTGGAAGTTGTTAATTTAACTAAGAAGTTTGGTAACTTCGTAGCAGTGGATAACTTGAGCCTGGACATATATGATAACGAGGTATTCGGGTTGCTGGGACCGAATGGGTCTGGTAAGACTACAACGCTCCTCACCATTGCAACCGTGTATAAGCCGACGAGCGGAGACGTATACGTGTACGGGCATAGCGTTACCAAGGAAGACTACGTCGTCAGGAGATTAGTGGGAATAGCTTTTCAGGAACCCAAGGCTATGTGGATCGACAAAGCCCATGACCTCTTGATGTGGCATGCACGCGTAGTGGGCTACTCTGGTAGTGAAGCCAAGCGAGTAGTACGTGAAGTAATGGAGCTTTTAAGCCTTTGGGAACACCGCAATAAGCAGTTCTACCAGCTAAGTGGTGGTACGCGGAAAAAGGTAGAGCTCGCTAAGGTGCTAATCCAGAAACCCAAGGTCGCAATATTGGACGAGCCCACGGCGCAAGTTGATGTTCTTTCCAAACACGCATTGTGGAGTGTAATCAGAGAGCTCAAGAAGGAGGGCACGACGGTTATCATTGCAACCAATGATATGTTCGAAGCTGAGAGGGTTTGTGAAAGAGTCGCAATAGTATACAAAGGCAAGCTTAGAGCGCTCGGCACTGTAGGTGAGTTGAAGGACTCCATTCCCAGCGGAGACGTCATAGAAGTGCACTATGATGGTATCCTACCAACTAGCGTGGTGAGCAGCCTCGTCAACTACGGAAAGGTGGAAGTAGGTGAAGGGTCTTTGAAAATATTCGTGGAAAAGGCGGAGGAAAAGGTAATCGACGTATTGGATCTGCTCAGGAGGAGTAGCATTAGGGTTTTGAAGGTCATGGTCAAAGAGCCCACTCTTGACGACGTATTCACTTACATAACCGGTGCCAGGCTAAGGGAGGAGGTGTAGCGAGTGTTCAGGGACCTCCGGGACGTAATTGTAGTCGCCAGCTGGGACTTGATGAAGCTTAAAAACCAGAGGGTGTTTTTAGCGATGAGAATCGCCTGGTTCACGGTACAGGTACTGGTATTTGCGAGGGCGATCTCCGCGATAGTGAGCACAAGCGTGAAGGAGCTCGTGGGCGGAGTAGACTACTATCATTTCTACCTGCTAGGAGTATATACCGCACTGCTCTACTCAACCGGCATTTCGAGGGGTTACATTATCGCGGACGAGTTTGACGATGGTGTGGTGGAATACCACCTTTCACTACCGGTTAAACGGGGTGTTTTCGCTGTGGGAAGAGTAGTGGGTAGTAGCCTCTCCGCACTCTTGTTCACGCTACCGATGATGCTTCTAGTTTACGCCGTGCTCGGTGTTAAGAACGCGCTCACGGTGCTAATCTCCGTTGGGGCGGCAATGGTGTTTTCCGCCGGAGTTGTGTGCTTCGTCCTACTCGTAGTATTCACGCTCAAATCAACTGACTTGACGGACATCTTAATGGGCGCCATAGATGCCCTCCTCGTGAGGTTGAGCACGGTGTTCTACCCGCTACCAGTAGTGGAGGCCGCCGGCATAGAGCCCTACTATGCCGTGGCGTTACTAAACCCCATATCGCACCTCGCGGACTTCTTCCGGGTAATGGCCTTCCCTGAGTACTACTTAGTGGTAAGGTATGGGCTCCTCCCCTCGTTGGTATACCTCGTAGGCCTTGCGATGGGGCTGCTCGTGCTCGCTATAGAGTACTACGAAAAGAAGCTCGAAGCGGGTGGGTGGAAGTGAGAGAGCTGCTCAGAGCCGCTATACTAGTAGCTGAGAGAGACCTGGAACGCTTCTGGAGAAACGTCTTCTGGCTTGCCGGCCAAGTGGCGATGAACATTGCCGACTTAGTCGTGTTCGCAGTCATATTCAGGGGGATAGTAGACCCGGCACAGATACCGGATTACATAAGGTTCATCACTCCGGGCATACTGTGCCTCTCCATATTCATATCGGCGTTTAGCATTGGAAGGGAGGTAGGCGTGGAGCTAAGGCGCGAAGTAACCCACTACTTGGTTTCTCTACCTGTTACCCGTGGTTCCCTGGTGGCCGGTAGGGTTCTAGGTGGCGTTTTACGGGGATTCCTCTATCAAGCGGGCTTCCTAGTACTGGCCGTGCTGTTGATGGGGCTGCCCGGACCCGAGAAGTGGGTCCTCGTGCTGGTGACAACAGTGCTCCTCGCCACAACGATGTCAAGCCTATCGATAACGCTCTCTACCCTTACGCGTGATTTCAACTTACAGGCCGCGATAAGGTCGCTTGTCTACTTCACGTTCTTCTTCGTGTCAAATGTCTTCTACCCCGAGAGGGCCATTAGGGCTAGGCTGGGAGCTGCATCCCCCATAGTCTACTACTCGCCCATAACGATGGCCGCGAACATTTACAGGTATGGTTTCGGCTACTACTCTTCAATAGACATCGTGTTCAACGTTGGGGGCCTGCTCGCCTGGGCTACGCTGGCGGTTGCGTTCGCGTACAAGGTCTACCTTAGAAACCTCATTAAGTGAGCTTTTAAAGCCCCTTGCCCGATGATAGTAGAGGCAGTGGCGGTGCTTAATGCATGTCTACAGCTAAGCCTAGACCTAAGCGCGCGGAAAAGAAAGTGGAAGAGAGAATTGAAATTAGCGAGGAGCTCTTACTACGCACAACAATCGATATTGAAGACCTCGTTAGACATGTGAAGAGTGAGGTGGAAAAAGGCAACGTAAGGTACTACACACCTTATACCCTCGCACAATCGCTCGGCATAAAAGTAAGCGATGCGAGGAAAGTACTAAGAGAAGCGGTAAAGCTAGGTCTGCTGAAACTATACAGTGGTGGCAGGAGATCGCCAACATACGTACCGGTAACACCTCCGAGAAGCCTGCAAGAAAAGACTAAATAAGGTCCCCATGCAATAATCCCATTACAGGTGCGGCGGTCGTCTAGCCTGGACTAGGACGCCGGCCCCCCAAGCCGGAGATCCCGGGTTCAAATCCCGGCCGCCGCACTCTCCTCTACATGTCGCACACCATGAAATACTGAGGTCACCACAATAGAAGAGGAGGAAAACAACACGATAACGCTGATAGCACACGAAGTAACTGCTATCCAGACTTTACCGTAGAGTTATAACGAGCTTGTGAAATCGAGAGAACTGCTGGATCCGTTCCCGTAGAAATGGCTGCAGAGAATATGGCCATGCAATTCTACAGACTAAGCTACATACTGAAATGTGAAAATAATGCAATCTAACCCACACAACGCTTAGGCCGCTAGGCTCGGAAACCTACAGCACACCCTTCATAACCATGAATTGCACGTCAGCAGCTGATCTGAGCCCACATCGTTAAAGGTCCGAACTCAGCCCATCTGTTACGTTACCACAGCGCTACGGAGCCTTTAGGTGAACTTGCCAAAAATAGGTAAAGTCTACGAGAAAAGCAAGGACGAAGAGCCGTTGCAACTTGTAGAAGGTCGTTACATGCGACTATGTCTCCGAGATCCGGTTCCAGGGACCGGGCCTCCTAGTTCCATTGAAAGCAAGTACTAGGCTACTCGGCATGATTAGGACTCCTCGCCCTCGCTTTCAGTGGGATCAGCGATTCTTTCACCCGGCTAAGCTACTTAGAGATCGCAGTACTTGTCCGGGGGCTCTTAGTGGTGGAGTGACGTAACATGCCCGTGATCTCACTTACCAGGATCACGTTGCCGGCGATGTCGCTGGGTAGCTTGTAGTCAAGGTTCCGTTTAAGAATACATGTAAGCCGCTTAGACCCCTCTTGGAATAACCACAACCAAGCATGCAAGCCTAAAAGCACCCCAACGCCACTCTCATCGTCCACCGCACGGTAAAGCCCGATCATAGAGGTGAACTCGTTGCCGCAACGTACGTCGTGTTGAAACAGAGGAGCATATAGTTTGAGCATATAGTTTCCTACAGCCTGTCCAGGGATCTCGGCGTAATAGGCCGTAATCATCTGTGTGGGAAGTAATCTAAAATGAAGGGGAAAATACGTAGCTACCTGATGAAGGGAAGTACTCCTATAAATTCTATACCTATCGTTACGTCTGCATCGTTTGTTCTACCCGTTCCATAGGGGTCTTGAAGCGCTATTGCAACCCAGTACTTTCCAGCTGAAGGTATGGGGATGTATATTGACTGGGATATCTTTACAAAGTAGTTGTCCTTTCCGAAGCTAGTTACACGCGTTTTATGGTAGTTGCATATTTCCTGGTACCTGTATTCCCTAACAACGTACTCATTACCGTACTCGTCAATGAGCAGAATTCTGAGTACCCAATCTGTTCTGTCGATGTCTTCGAGTTGCGTTTCATCGGGGTGAGAGTTGTCGTGGAAGAAGAGGTTTATGTATAGTGCCAAGCCCGCGAACCTGCCCCCATCTACATAGCCCTCTTCATATCCCAGCGCTCTGCCCACCTGCAACAGCTTTATGACCAGGGGCTCGGTGCTCCAATCGCTTAAATCATCACTACCGTACATGTCGTTGATTCTGTTCTTATCACCGTAGTAAGCATCCTCAGTTATGAATATCAAGTCAACCAATCCATTGCCGTCAATATCCCCGGTAAAGAGGAAGGGGTAGTAGTTTGTCTCACCGGTTGGCGCGTTTCCAGAGGCTATTCTCATGAACCTAGCTATATACGTCGCAAAGCCGTTCAAGTACAGCCTCAAGTTGAGGCCTCTATCAGTTGAACCGTAATACCACGCACCTATGGCAGGCAGGTAGTTGCTAGGACAGTAGCCCGGTATAGTTGAACTACACGCTATTGTCCCGATCTCCTGCCAATTACCCGTTTGCCTAACTTGCCTTATTTCTATTACTCCCGTGTAGTTCCGGATCACTATTCTAAAGCCGTTTCCGCTCAGCGGATAGTTTCTGTTATTGATGCGTACCGAGTCCGAGCCCGTGAAGCCGGGCCCCGCGATCATTATGATGAATCTGGGTTGAGATTCCACTGCAGGATTAGCGCTCTTCTCCCTGATCCAGCTGGGATCGTACCCTACAACGACGACTCCGAAAGGTATGTTATCTGCTTCAAGCGTAGCGTTGTAGAACTCGCTTTCCTGCCCAGGGGGTAGTAGCAGTAACTTATCCGATTTCACCCCTCTAACATACTGTACACGCGTGTATGGCTTGTCCACGAGGTAATCGCTGACATCGAATAGGCTGGATAGCTCCTCGGGGTTTGTAATGTTAAATACCAACGACACCATGTACGTTGTGCTAGAATACTGAATGAGGGTTTCTATAACCGGCTTCGGAACTTGCGGGTAAATGACGACTCCTTCCACCGTTATTACCGCTATGTAATCGTACTCCACGCTACACTCAGCTTCCTCCTGTGCCCTTATGGTATTTGAACCACTACATACATCTAGGAAATCCCTGACTTCGATGAACCCGTCAGAAGTCCTCACGACGACCTTGTCCACAGCTATGTCGCTTGCCCCGATGTTGAGGAGGTACGTCCTATCCACTGACTTGTTAGCTATAAGTTGGGCGATCTCGTGTTTATGAGAATACCTTATAACGTTCTTGAGGGCTAGAGAGCCGCTTTGAGTAGAAGCAACTATGCTTAGGAACACGTAGGTAAACACGACTAGGATGACCATGGATAGTAGGAAAGAGGCGATTACGGTTGAAATGCCCTTGGACCCCCTCCCGTGGGACAAAGGATCACCTCGTAGCCAGTCCTATGCCTATATACTCTATGCCCACTATTATATCTGCATCGTTCTTCGTGCCATCCGCGTAGAAGGGGTCCAGGAGCTCTACCGCCACGTAGTATGTGCTTCCCGTTTTCGGTATGAATATCGCGAAGTCTTTGGCTATGTACGATATGGAGAATGGTTTCACGTGCCTGTACCTGCAGAGCTCGTAATAACTAAGAGAGGTAGCGTATACAAAAGACTTGCTTACATTGTCGTACAAGCCAACCCTTATGAGTATTCTGTTGTCGTTATCGCTTATATCGTCGAGTGAGTTATCCCAGAAGAACATTCTAACGCTGAGAATGGCTGAAGAGTAGGCTCCACTGTCTATGGGCACGTTAGTGAAGACCAGTCTAATGGGCTCCGCGGTCGCATCTAGGTAGTGGAGGGGGCCTAAGCGGTCGTTTATCGTGGTGCTGTTACCTACTCCAAAGTCCTGGGTGACGAGTATCGCTTCAACGTTACCATTATTGTTGATGTCCCCTACGAATACGTAAGGGTCTAGGCCAACGACCCCCGAAGCATTTACATTAGCACCATACAGTGTAACCCTACTAGCAACACCCCCGAAAACAACCTTGCACGCCTTGTTTTCATTCACATAGCATGCATGTATACCTACCTCAAAATTCACGTCTCCCGTAAAGTTCTCTATTTTCAGCCTGTACCGCACTACCGTGGACAAGGAAATACGGTTTTCTCTCGTGATTACTGCAATGTAGGATCCCGCTGTTCCGTTGCCTATTATGAGCATGTTTGTTCTATTGTTCAGAGGGTTCTTCCCGATAATTACTAGCGAGGCGTTTAATTCTCCTTCAACATATATTTCTGTGTCCGTGTAGTTTACCACGGGGGTCAGTAGTAGGGATGTATTAATCGCGCCGCTACGTAGTAGCGTGCTGTCCTCTAGGTAGGCTAGTATCTGCGATGTAGTCGTGATGTTGATACCCCCGTACACCGTCTCTAAGTGTATGCCGATAACTCGCCTCAACGAGATCGCGTGAAGCTGCGGATCTACCGAGAAAACCCTTCCGTTACTGGTAACTACAGCTATAGGTAGGTAATTACCGGTGCAAGTCACATTAGCTACGCGTCCAGGAGCGATTATACGTTGGTTAGCAGTGCACACTGCAGTGCTCTCCAAGCTAATGACGGCCTTGTCCAAGTAATCGCTATTAAATGCCAGTACGTAATCTATTTGCGTTACGACCGAGCCAACATTCTTAACGCTCAACGCCATGTTACCATCATGGTCCTTCACCATGAACAGTACCAGGTTCTCGCCCGCGTAGCCGCCTGGTATAGGTGCTACCTGCTGGTAAGTTGTTGAATAAAAGTACAGCAGAATGAACATTAGTGACGCCGATATTAAAGCAAAGGCCAGTATTGCCGCAACGGCCTCGACCACTCCTTTTACGCCGTGTTTCACTGCCACGGGCATCACCTCGTAACTGGAACGATCACCAACGACTCTATGTAAAGTGTTAAGTCGAGGTCGTCGAGGTAGCCGTTATAGTGGTAGGGGTCCTGGATCGCTATGAACACGTAGTACACTTTTTCTCCCTGCTCAGCGGGTGGTAGGGGTATGAAGATCATGCTGCTCTGCGCCTGTGCGGTTGGAGGGTATGTGTCCTCATACCTCGTTAGCTCCCTGAACGTGAAGCTTCTATAGCTGTAAATAACGCCGCTCGCGTCAACGAGGCCGACGAGCATTATAGGCTTGTCAACTGAAGTTCCCTGGGCATCGCTACCCTCATTGTCGTGAAACCTATAGTTAACCGCTATAGTGACGCTGGAGTACTTGATATTGGACAATGAGTAGTCTTTGTACACTAGGACTAGGGATTTTATGGAGTAATCAAGCAGGGTATCCACGTGCTCGTTCCTGGAAGAGTAAAATCCCCACGCTCTATCTATCGTCGTGAAGAGTATTCCGGCGAATCCCCGGCTTCTATCGGTGTTTATGAACATTATGTACGGGTTGTAATCCGTCTCGTTGCCACTGGTCCTTTCATATATTTCAACTCTTTCAGCCGTACCGTTTAAAACCAACGCGGCGTTCACGAAAGTGTACTTTGCTATGTCCTGGTCTGGTGCACTCATCCAGGTCCCGCCAAGTCTGAGAATGCCCTGGGGCGTTACCGGCACGAAGCCGTATATCTTTATCCTGACAGGAGAAGATGTACTGTATGAAGGCGTGGCCAGTGTCGCGCTATCCGCTGTTATCACTATGTTGTACCTCGAAACATTCCGCGGGTCGTAGCCTATCCAGAGGTTTCTAATGACGTTACTTATGTTTATGTTAGTGTTCACGTATACTCTCCGTAGGCTCCATACGTAACCCGTACCGGCACCTCCTTTCATGCCCCCTTCAAGGCTTGCACAAGAGACGACCTTCGTCGGGTTCTCCATGCTGTCTAGTGTGCATACCTCAAATCCCTTACCACCCAGAAGAGAGTACAAGTCACTCGTGTTATCCCCTGGACCCACCTTAAACGGTAGGGCCATCACGGCGGAGGGCAGGGTCGTCCGGACTATTGTAGTAGTCTGCGATTCCTGCCTCGATAGCATCTCTATGTCTTCGTATGTTATGACCGTGCTACTTATTACTAACCCCTCTGATGTTATGAGGTATAACGTATTCGTTTTCAGGTTTCCGCAGACCGATTGCGTAGGAAGAGGTATCTGCATTGTTATCTCGAGCCCTGAAGGCATGTCTAGATCTTTAACTCCGGGGTCTATGTAGACGCCCCGACCGTCGCAGTCAGCGTATATCACTACCCGTTCTACCTTTATACCCGCTCCCCCCCGATTTACCAATAGCAGGGTGGAGTCCGTAGCGTTATAGAACGCCACAATTTCCCTGCTTATCATTTTAGCTTGTAGAGTGAGAAACCTGTATACGGGGGCATCGGGTGCGGATGCCATGTTAGTTGCTGTGCCGTATATGTGCAAAACTAGCGGTGCAACGGACACCATTATTATTGAGAGGAAGACAACCGCCACAATGATGCTTCCTTGACCTTTCAAGAAACCGTCACCTCGTAGATGCCTACAATGTATGGTTTGTTACTGTAGATCGCGACAGTGTATAACCTGATCACGCCAGCATAGCTAGGTAACTGTATCTTAACTATAGTGTTCTCGGAGCAGAGCCCCTGCGAACCGGAGAACTCGCACACATTGCTGAGCCTGCACACGTAAACAGTATCGGATAAAGTGTACCCCGCTGTCTTCGCATACGAGGAGAAGTCGACTATTACACCTTCCCACGGAACATACACCCCGTTCATGGGTCCGCGATACACGGGAGTAGCCTGGACGCAGTCGTTATTGGAGTTGCAGAGAATGCCATCTTGATCGTGGTAAGGGTTGGAGACGTATATGTTTGAGCAGTTCGAGTACTCAGAACCCATATCTACAATAACGAAGAAGCTGCTTCTCGATCCATCAGTTCTTTTGAGCAGGAACCAAAGCGATGATGATGCGGTATCGTATGAAATGATGTTTACGAATACGTTTGAAGCTTCGCTCTGCAGGTGGCTAGATAGGTCTACTTGATCCCTGTAGTAGGTAGCAATAGATGTGAAGTAGCTCAGCATGGCAACTCCTATAACGAGGGCAACGCCAATAAATATAATAGCAGTCAGTAACGCGCTCTCCCCCCTTAAAACCAAGACAACTACACCTACTGTTTATCCATTACGTTTACCAGGTTAATAAACCTTAAAACCAAGACAACTACACCTACTGTTTATCCATTACGTTTACCAGGTTAATAAACCTTAAAACCAAGACAACTACACCTACTGTTTATCCATTACGTTTACCAGGTTAATAAATTTAGTAAATTTAATCAATCTGCTAGCGGGCATACTCGTAGACGTTAACCAAGTACGGTACGTCATTTACGTACACCACAACGAATATTGAAAACCTCTCTGTTGTGATGCCCGTTAGTGTCACGAGCGCGTTCTTAGTAATTTTTAAAGTACACACGTGTACGTTGCCGGTATCTGGGTACCCCGCACTCCTGGCGTAGTACTTGAAGCTGTAAACATCGTTTTCTGATACGACCATGACGTCTTCGACTCTGTGCAGGTGGGTATCCGCGATCTCGCCTCCGTTAATACTCGCAACTATGCCGGAGCACTCTACGTACCCCGATTCATTGTACACGAAGAAAGCTACCCTGTCACCTGTATCTAGCCTTCTAAAGAGGAAAACTGCGCGGTCTTCCGAAGAATCTATGAGCCTAACCACGGTATTCAGCTTCTCGGTTAAGACCAGTCTTTGAAGGGTATGCAGGTCTTGCACGGAAATGAAGCTACCTTGCATGAACACCAGGAAAGATAACGATAAGACTAGGACAATACCAACTAAGATAGCAATTGCTGTAACTTCCGATAACCCCCGTTTCAGCCCGCAACAACTGTATGTCTGCATCGACATCAATACCTGCACTGGTGCCTGCTCAAGGAGCCCTCTCGCCCGGTCCCTCATGCTTCATACAATTTAGGAGATTTATAAAGTAGCTAATAAAACCCATGAAACCCAGATACGAGGGTGCCAGGTTACTGTAAACAGCAAAAATAGTTCGCTGGCATGTTCCGCCGTTACGCCGATCCGTGCAAGTGCTAGGTCCATGAACACTTGGCAAGTAAATCGAGTACTTACAGCCCGTGCTACTTGCAAGGCTTCTCGGATTGCTTAGTGTACACACCAAGGCGAACTTGTTTGCTCAGAATACTACTGTGTAGTTTAAAACCCGATTACCTTCTGAATTAACGCTCGATTTCCTCTACTTCTCTATACCAAGGCTTTGAGGTCCCTATCTTCGACCTCTTAATCCATTCCTTGCTCTTCGGCTTCTTTTCTATCGAGTCCATCAGAGCGCGTATTCTGTCCTGGACAGTTTTCGAGGCATTAGCGTCTACGATTGAAAGCTCAGCTGATACGAAACTAGCTAGTTTGTTCAGGTTCAATACAGCATCGTACCAGAAGCCCCAATCACTAGCTAGAACGCTTGCTACGTAGTCGTCGTCTATGCAGTCTCTATCCCTTTCGCCACGCTCCTTGCACAGCCAGTGCCCGTGAAGCAGGACTGCCAAGTCGACGAGGTCTTTCCTGTTTATTTTGTGTATTTGCAGCTTTTCGAGTAAGAGGTCTGCGAGGCTTATTGTGGGGTAATCTAGTTCTAGCCTTCCCTTACCCGGCTTGTTACCGAAGACGATGTCATGACTGAATTCGAGCTTGTCGAAAAACACGTCAACGCT
This sequence comes from Desulfurococcaceae archaeon, assembly GCA_038845865.1. Taxonomy (NCBI): domain Archaea; kingdom Thermoproteati; phylum Thermoproteota; class Thermoprotei; order Desulfurococcales; family Desulfurococcaceae; species Desulfurococcaceae archaeon. Next base: position 344,064 of record JAWBQJ010000001.1, on the reverse strand, counting down.
GTAGAGATTTTGAGGGTGATAGTACACTAGCCTCCTAGCGCCAAAAAGCGCCTTTATGTACGGGTCTACCTTAAACCCCAGCTCCTTCTCGAAGAGGCTTATTATGCTACTTCTCTGTTTGCTGTACCCGATTAAGTCCAGGTCCGTGAAGAGTATTTCACCGTCTTTAAACCTCTTCAAATACTGATATATCTTTATGCTACCAGGTCTATCCATTGTGTGTATGTACACCGCCGTGGCCCCCAGTACCCTTAAAACTACGCCCTTATCCCTAGCCCGGTTAACAATGCTGATCACCTCGTCGATGAAGGCGGCCGGCGGAAGCCCCACTCTTTTAGGAGAGCTCATGTATTTAACCTTCAACTCTCCAGTAATTGATTAACCTGGTGTTCTCGATCTCCACTATATAGCCCCTTAAAACCCCCTCGCTGTACTCACTACCCGGGTTCACTACTACGGTTTTACCTATCTTATCCACTCCGGATGACTCGTGTATGTGTCCATGTAGCCCCACTATGGGCTGATATTTCTCGATGACTTTCCTAACGGCCTTACTCCCTACGTGTTCGTATTGAACGCTACCGGCTATTGTAATGGGCTTGAGGTCCTTTCCGAGCTTCGGCGCTAGGTCTAGGTGGGTGTTATACGGTGGAGGGTGTATGTTAAATATCGACCTCGAGGTTGCCTTGACCCTCGAGATCTGCTTTTCGAGGTACTTCTCCAGTTCCTGTTCTTTCAGCTCTCTGGGAGTGTTCCAGGGTGTCGGGTTCGCGTAGGGGCACGAGATCATCTCTACGCCCTCCAGCTCCACGACCTTGCCGACCGGGTATATTACGCCCCTGTCGCTGTATTCCACGATCACGTCATCTATGGCGGGCTCATCGTCGTTTCCGGGCATTACGATAGTAGCCACTTTACTAGTGTCTACCTTCTCGACCAGCAAATCAAGCCATGTTCTTAGCCTCTCGGTCATTTTTTCAATAAAAATTTTATTTACCCTATCAGGGTTGTTCTTCAGATCCTCTAATTCCCTTTCATCAACCCTAATGTAATAGGCTCCAGCACCTTCAAGCCTTTCTTCGAACCTTTTGACTTCCTCCTCGCTTCTAAGCTCCCAAACCCTCCCAAAATACCTTGCCGTGTAAACTCCACCGGCCCTCTTAGTTATTGGAATAAGAACCTTGCCGGTTAGGTCGCCGGACAAGATTAGTACGTTAATAGCGTAGACTTCTACTACGCGGATCCATTTTCTCCATACATGTGATGATCCGTGCACATCGGCTGAAAAGAATATTCTGAGTCGCAAAATACCACCGCGATGGATTCGGTCAAATCGGGTAATAAATGTAATGAAAAGGCTAAAAAGGTATGGAAGCTAAGCCGGGGGTATCTGTGTGTATATTTTGGCCGGGTCTATGCCCTTGGCCCTATTCCTAGCACACTGGTAGGTGTAAATCAGTAGGCCTATTAAGCCAACGAGAATGTTCACGAGCACTATTAAGGGGTCTGGGTAAGACGTCATGATCATGAAGAACCAGCCCACGGCGAACGTCAAGGCCCCTATAATAGCGGCCGCTACTTTCGACGGGAACACCATTTTCTCGAACAGCTCTGGCCTCCACCACGGTAGTAGTAGAAGCGCCAGGCCCACCGGCCAGACGAACATTAAGCAGCTGAAGTCCATGAATGATATTAACGCAGTAGCCGCGGCGAATCCCATGTTTTCTAGCAGAGTCATAACAGCGCCAAAGGCCGCAAGTACGGCCACTACGTGGTTAGCCCAGGTTGGAGCAGCCCACCTCGAGGAGACTTCGGAGAGCTTTTCAGGTAAAGCTCTATCGAATGCCATTGAGAAGAATCCTCTAACGCCGGCTACCCATATAGGTATGACGGTGTTAACATACCACAGGAAGTAAGCTAAGCCGATGATTACTGCTAGCGCGGGGTGACCAGCCGCTATGCTTAAATAGAATGGAACTGAAGGATCCGGCGTTAACTTGCCGCCTAAAACGCTTCTCAAAACGTCTTCGTACTCGGACTTCATGTAGGAGTAGGCAGCCAGGAAATCATAGTTGTAAACCCATGGCAGTATTAACGCATTAGCCACGTAGAGAGCCATCACCGCTATAAACCCGGCTATGTAGCCCTTTACGTAGCTCTTGGAAGGATCCTTGACCTCGCTGCCCACGAAAGTTAACACCTCTAAGCCCGTCCAAGCCCATAGAGTCCATAGTAGCATGTTGTAGGTTCCAGTTAACAGATCATTTGGTTGCAGAACTGATACTCCATGGGCTTCTGCCACAGGGCTCTTAAAAGCCACCTCCATGACCCTGCCCGACGCGCCGGGACCGTACACGGCGTCGAACCTCGAAAGGCCGCCGTTAGGGCCTACGAAAAGTAGTGCTATAAGGCCTATCAGGGTGACCGTTAACGGTATAGTAGTAAGTATCCTCATAACCCACTTAATTACCCTCATACCGGTGTAGTTGATTGCCCAGATCACGAGTACGAGGACGATCGCGACGATCATCTGGTTTGTCGGGTTTATTAACGCTTCCGCCATGTTGATAAGGTCCTTACTACCGGAAATGAGTCCTGCAACGGCTAGGGGCCCACTCATAGCTTTAATTCCAATGAATAGTAGGAAACCGGAACACAGTGCTGCACCTCCACCTATTATGAAGTACCAGAACGGTAGGAACCCAAACACTGGGTGAAGGGTTCTTGAAGCGACGACGTACAGGCTACTGGACCTTGGAAAAGACGCCGCGATCATTATGAAGCCTATCATGGGTGGGAGGAACATCAACCCCGCAATGAAGAAGGATAACGCTATGTTACCTCCATAGGCTGAGGGGTCACCCAGAATCTTTACGGCATAATATGTCATACCCGATGCAGCTGGCGTCGCTAAAGCCCATATAGCTACATCGTACCAGCCTAGCTCTCTAACTAGGCCCGAGGCTCTTCGGACAAATACTACCTCCTCGCCCACAGAAGTCACCCTTAAGTATTAATAAGGCTTTACTCAGATATATCTTTTCATACCTTTAAAGGTCAAGAAGCTTTAACGCTACTAAGGACTCGGGGGTGACTTTAAGTTTATGTGAGCTCCTTTGGGAGGTAATAGCTGGGGATCGGCACCGCTCCATAGACGAGAACTGTAATATCTATTAAGTAATGCAAGTAGTGCGTGAACTACCTGAATAAACACCCTTCTTCCCGGCTAGAACGGGTTACAGAGAAGCTACGGAAACGTGTTGAGTCTCCAGAAGTTGGAGCTACCGTCAAATGGCGCGAGATATAGCTTCTCCTCGCCCAGTTATGCTTACAGCGCAGAAAACGCGCAGAAAGACATATAAGTTGTTTTAAATATTTACAATTATATAGAAAGGTATCTCGCTGGAAGGGGGTGAGCTTTACGAGGAAGAAAAAGTTTGGAAGAACGCTCCTTACGGAGGAGGAGGTTAAAGTTCTAGATGTACTGCTTAGGTACAACAACGTCACCGTAGCGGCTAAAATGCTCGGTAAGTCCCAGCCGACTGTTAGCATTGTAAAGAAAAAGATTGAAGAGAAAATAGACATGGCTATAGAGACGTTGAAGCTCGCGATAGAGAAAGGACTCGTAAAGATTGATGACATAGCGGACTTGGTATCCTCGATAGAGATGTACAGGAAGATTAAGGAAAAAGAAAAGGCGATAGCTGAAACGGCGTAAAAACCTCGCGATCAACCAGAGCATCCAATCAACCGCTACGAGCCCGGCACAGTAGCGGGCAGGAAGGTCAGCCGGCTTCCATGGAGGCGCCTCAGGAGAAACTTTACCTCCTAGGCGCGGAGAGATCGGCACTACCGCTACATACTATACCGAGTACGATTAAACTTATTAAGGAACACTGGTATTTGCCAATTTATGGGGAAAGCGCTTCTTCCACTACCAATGATTAGGTGGGTAAGATTGCCAGGGTGTTCAAGTACATAATTGCCTGTGGTGAGGTGGATAGTGAAGTTCACTGATATCAGAAAAGCCGCAAGAAGCAAAGACCCCAACCCACTTCAACCACCTATCACTCTAGAGGAGCCTTTAAACGAAGACGTTCACGGAAGAATTGCCCTATTCAAAGAGCTAGTTAAGGCCCTCTCCAAGGAGGAGATCAAGAGTATCTTGCAAAAGAGCATTGGCCCGAAGAACATGCCCAAGCTGTCAGCGATGATCCAGTTTTTAGAGATGAAGAGTGGAGAGGCCGTGAGCGAGGAGTTTACCAGAAACATAATCTTACTTTCACTTCTATACGGATCCGAGAAAAGCGTGAAGAAGCTGACTTTCACCGACTTGGTCTTTCAAGCACTCTATGAAACCTTCTCCAAGCAGCTTAAGAACCGTATTAATGCTAAAAGTCCAGGACTAGCTTATACCCTTGACCTATACTGCATGAAGTTTAACAATAGTGATTGCATAGCCTTGTTACTAGACAACCCCGAAGCCTTTAAAGCCCTTTTAATTAGGGTTTACGGGTCGCTACAGACCGTGGAACTCATTGCAAAAATGTACCTTTCACTCATACTAGGAGACGAGAATTCGGAAGCGGTAGACTCCCTGGTCGAGGTGTTCATGACCGATCCGAGCAGCCTACGTGAAAGACTGAGAGAAATGCTGAAACGGGAATAGCGACCTGGAGCTCTTTTAACGAGTAGTGAGCACTGCTTTTCAAGCCTGAGCAGCATCCGCGCGCTTACCTGGTGCTATACGCTGGCTTGAGGCAGATCTTCACCTTCAACGGTACGGGTAGTTAGAGTAGTTTCACCAGGCTCTCCTCCTTGTAAACCGCTCCTAGTTGCTGGTGGGCGTGCTCCATGCACGGTGTAGAGTCCATTGTAGGTGCTTACTTAGCGTTAATGGTGGTAGTGGGCTTGATCATGGGCTTTTGCGCTTGGATGACTAACTCGGTGGAGGGCGTGAATAGCCAGTTGAACAGTGGTCTTGAGAGGTTCTACTACGTAATATACCCGCCCGTTCTTTCGCTGCGTTATGTGAACGAGAGCTCTTTCAAGCTGGTAATACAGCCCTACCTCCCAGTCCACGTCACCGAGATCGTGGTTAAAGACGCGCTGAATAACCCAGTTCACTGCGAGCGCCTAGACATGCTCATAACGAGTGCCTACGAAGTCGAGTTACCAGCGTTCTCCGAGCCGGTGAGCATAGTGGTATTGTCCAAGAACGGTATAGCCTACTACTACGTGCCTAGGCTAGACCCGAACCTATCACGCGCCCCCGAAACCATAAGGAACAAGGTTTACGTGGACCCCGAGCTACTACGATACCTGAGGCTTCCAAGCGGCGATAGCGGTGAAGGTGTGTGGGCGGTGTTGCCCGTTGGCTTTAAGGTCTTCGTAGGCAACTCCAGCTCCGTGAACGCGCTCATCGAGGGTCCAGGCATAGAGCTCTTCACGCAATCTCCTAATGTAGGCCTCTTCCGCCGGGTTACGTACGCGTACTCCGACCCAGTGTACTGCATTCCATCGGTGCTCACTTACAGCAGAGTGAGCGGTGCTTTTAACGGGTGCGGTGTATCGGTGAACTACACCGTGATGGGGGACAGCATCGAAGTGCTCTCTAACGGCGCGTACTTGCAGGTCTACAGGGTCATTAGGGTCCGCGGCGTGGACGTCTTAAGCATCAAGGTGAACATTAGCGTAGTAGCCAGCTCTACCGTAGCCTTCACTCCCGTGATGTACGTCTACGAATCCAGCTACCTGCTACACTTCCCGGTGACTTACGTTGACCCGGCTACCATACCAACCACGGGGCAGTTCTACTCCCTGGGGAGCACTTACTGGGCCACAGTGTGGTACCCTGAACGCTATGTAATGCCGTGGATTCTCAGGCTGAGATTAAGGGACGCTCCAATAATGGCAAGTAACTGGAATGAAGTATACTCTGCAACTATAAGCCTTAGAGAGCTTGCCATGGAAGAAGCCTACGTAGTGGTGGGTGTAGAGGCTTTAACGGGCTCGCTCACAGTGAGAATAAGCGTATCGAGCAACTAAGGGTCGCATATCCGCGAGTAACCGACCGTGTTTAGCGCGGCGACTGGAACGCCTTTCCCGCTCTGAGCTCCTCTACGTTTACTGGGAGGCTCATCGCGGTTTCCCCGGGTCACCTCCCCGCGGGTGATCGTGGATCCCGGAAACGCGAGATCTGGTGAGTGCGCTAACGGGACCTAGCTAGTGGGCACGGGCAACTGCGCGCTATAAGCGCCTATTTAACCGCCCCGAAGGCACCGAAAGGCCTGGAACAATCCGCGAGAACGGAACAGTACGCGATCTCGGACTACAGTGAGGGTAGCTTTAGTGAACACGAAAACTTGTTAAGACTTATTAACTTCTTCTATGCTTTCTCATAAACAGGGGTGCCTGTAATGAGCTATAGAGCGTTCAACAGAGTACCTAAGTACGTGTTAGTTCTAGTTCTAACATCACTCCTACTAGTTCCCTTAACACCTTCAATGGCCCTGGCGGGAAGTACCGGCTCGGAGCTAGCTCCGAGGTACAGTAGAGCTTACGTGAGCCCCGCACTCCTTGACGAGAACTACTGGAACCACGGTGCATACGTAGAAGACCCCGCGCTCTTATCGTTCACTAAGCCTAGCAGAGATGTATTTAACCTGGTAGAAGGCGTCAAGGTAGGGCAGGTAATTATTGTTGTTGATAAGAGCACTCCCTTAACCGCCTTAAAGGGCAAGGTATTAGGTCTCGTCGCGGCGCTACCCACCCACGTGTACGACGTCGTCATCGCGGCGATAACGAGGGATCAGCTGGACGAGCTGGCGCGCACGCCGGGGGTCTTAGCCATACTACCCGACACCAGGCTAGACGCCTTGATCAATAGGGAGCAGAGAATGGCGGATGAGGTGCTCGGAACCGACCAGCTACTGGGCGAGGTGTTGCAAGTAGGGAGCGGTGGTACGGGAAGCTACCACTACACCGTTAACATAACCGGGGCGATAGATGTGTGGACGCAGTACGGTGTTAGGGGCGAGGACGTAAAATTAGCCATCATCGATACCGGCGTGGATTACGCTTCACCCGGGTTAGGGCTAGACGCGATAGCTAGGGACGAGTACGGGCTACCACTGGTATTTGACGTTAGTAGCCTAGGACTAGTACTAACGCCGGTCAAGGCGATGCCCACGGGAGACGGGTACATAGTAGTAGACCCTGCACAGCTCTACCTGTTCTATCCGCCGTACTACGTATTCAAATGGACCGCCGGCCTGTACGTCAGCGTATCCGGTTGCAGAGCATTCACGGGCTGGTTACCCTTCCCTGAAGGTAACAAGTGGTACATTGGAAGCATACCTAGTAGTGGCGTGGTAAGGTTCGGTTTAATGATGCAGTACGTGTCCACGGCCATCGCCACGATATACTACACCGTACCGGTAATAGTCGTCGACAGTAACGGGGACGGGTACTACGACACGCTGTACGCTGACACCTCTACTGCACTATACCTGTTGAGATGGGCCCTCGAGCCAGCACCCTGCAGTGTAAGCATACCGGGAGACGTGGGCCGATCACCCGATTTCTCATTCGCTGACGAAACACCCATTAAGTACGGTAACGAAGTCGTTGCAAGGGACCTCAACGGGGACGGGCTCTACGACTACTCTGTTGGCACGCTAGCAGGTTACGTGTACGATGCTGCCTTCGGCATAATACTCGAAAAGACGGGTGCCTTGAAAGAGCACGTCACGCCGTTACCGCCACTCTACGGTATCAGCACGTACACGCTGCTTTCACTTGAAACTTGGAGTGGTGAAACAGTAGCACTCGTGTGGCCTGGACTAGACCCCTACGGAGACTACGTCGTAATAGAGTACGACTACCACAGCCACGGGACCTTCTGCGCTACCACAGCGGCCGGTAGAGACTACTATGCAGAGACAGGGTACGGTGTTAGGAGCATGTCGGGCCAAGCACCCGCAACGAAGATCGCGGCCTCGCCAGCGCTGTACTTCGGCACGGTAGCTGTCTCAGTGTACTTCTTCACGGGGTTCGACATCGCGACCCCCTACGGTACGGGCTCCACGTACCTGTGGCCAGCGCTACTAACAAACCCGTGGATAGCCTTCGAGGGCTGGTCCTGGAAATGGACCTACACTGGGCAGCACCAAGTAGACATAACCAGTAACTCCTATGGAATTAGCGGCTGGGCTCTGTGGGGCTGGAACAGCGGAATGGACCCCGAGAGCCTGCTCTTCGACTACACAACGCTGGTAACGGGCACGGCTCACTTCATAGCCGTGGGTAACGGTGGACCGGGCTACGGTACCATAGCCTCGCCAGCAGCATCTTCACTATCAATAAGCGTTGGCGCGGCCACGGAGTTCACATATAGGCCGATCTACGGCTACGCGTGGCCCGGTTCAAGCAGGCAGGTCATAAGCTGGAGCAACCGCGGCCCAACAGAGCTCGGCGTGGTTAAGCCGGACGTGGTCGCCGTCGGCGCGTTTGCCTGGGCTACGGGTAGAACGTGGCAGGCACTCGGCTACAGGACACTTAACGGGAGGCTGGTACACGCGCTGTTCAGTGGTACCAGCCAAGCCACGCCCATGGCCGCCGGTGTCGGCGCACTAGTAGTATCGGCTTACAAGTCCAAGTACGGTTCGAGGATACCGCCATACCTACTGAAAACAGTGTTGATGAACAATGCCCACGACATGGGCTTTGACGAGCTATCACAAGGAGCGGGCTTCGTGAACGCGTACAAGGCCGTGACCGCCGTACTAGACCCGTCATACCCCAGGGTGTACTCGAGGGACTTGCTAAAAGACCTGCTCTCAGAGCTCTCTGGCACTTACAGTTCAGTAACGTATGGTGAGATTCCGTCCGGGGAGTGGTTTGAGCCAAAAGTATTCATACCCGAAGTAGCCGCCAGGGCCGTTACAAGGACTATCACGATCGAAGGTGCCGGCGACTACAAGGTGTACTCCACTAGGCTGGAGGCTGTGGAGACGAGGAGCTTCTGTGACCTGGTTAAAGGCGTAGTTGAGCCGGCTGTCATAACCTCGTGTAGCGGTGACAGCATCACACTAAACGTCACAGCCGCAACGGTGTACGGGCACATGGTCGTAGACGCCGAAGCATTGAAGAAGTACGACTACTTCGAAATAGAGGTGATATACCCCTTCGAGTACTTCGAAGCGGGCGGTAGAACCGGGGCGTACAATAACACGATCTCGTCGAGCATACTCGAACTAGCGTACTGGATCGACGTCGGTGCTGATGGCAGGTTTTCATGGCTCGAAACCGCCAGAATATACTACAATATACTCGGAGGAAACGCCCTCAGGGTGCAAATGGGCGACCTTGAAGGGCAGATCAGCGAGATCGAGCACCTGGTTAGGGCGTACATGGGCGTAGAGCCCACCACGCTACCGAGATACCTCGTCGTGAGGCTGGGAGTATCAGGTGCCACGTATAGGGGATTAATACCCGTCAAGGCAAGGGTCGTAGGGTACCAGTACAAGCCCTGGGCAGAGGTCTACGCGACGCCCTCGAGAGTACTGGTTGGCAAGGGTGAGAAGGCAGTAGTCAACCTCATTGTCAGGGCGCCCGCAAACCCAGGGTTCTACAGCGGCTACGTAGTGGTGGAGGAGGCCGCGAAAGGTTTCCGTGCACTGGTACCAGTATCGTTCTTCGTGCCCGTGGAGCTCAGAGAGGAAAGGATATACGCCATTAAGCCCTACACGGAGAACACGCCCAGGAAGAACACTTACTTGAGAGGGGCATTCGACTACACGTGGAGGTACGAATCAGGCGATTGGAGGGTGTTCAAGGTCATAGTACACCCCGCACTCAGAGACCCATGGGCCCTTGGCGTGAGGGTAACCTGGCCCGTGTACGACAAGCCCGAGTACGCCAGCAACGTGGACGTGCACGTGTACGGCCCCTACACCTACTACATGGTGGACCCGGCCACCCTAAGGGTATACGAGTACACGGTTAACAGCGTGCAGCTAGCCGCGGAGCTCTCGAGAGACCCGCGTGGCGGGGGTAGCTACAACCCGACTAGGTTCTGGGACAGCGTTGAACCCGGCTTATCGATGGTGGTGTCACCGGCTCTCACTCCAGGCGTTTACAGGGTTGTCGTGAGGAATATACAGTTCCGCGGAGTAGACTACGCTGAGCCATTCACAGTGGAACTAATACCCGTGGTTACGAGGATTACAGCAGGCTATAACGCCGCCGTTAAAGGGTACGAGTTATTACTAAGTATTAGAACGCAGGTCAAAGACCTACTACCAGCAGTACTGAACGCGACTAACACGGGAATGGTATACACGGATACGGGAACCTACTATATACCCGACCTGCTCAAATACGGGCTGGTAGTTTACACCGAAGTCGTGAGCGTAACTAGTACGGTACTAGACGTTAGGGTGGTAGTGAAGCCTACTGACACGGCGCCGAAAGGCGCGTACATAGTACCGCTAGAAGCGCTGATGAAAATGCCGGTAACAACTGTCGGCTGGATTGATGGAGGGACGGCGAGAGTGTACTTTGAGTGGTATAGCATACCGCTATACCTGCCGCTAACCGTGTGGTAGGAAAGCCTACACGTCACCAAGCTTTTTTAAACCCCACTGTTCCTCCAACTCCTCTGCGCTACTGGAGGCAGCCGCCGGGTCGCCCATTGTATACAGATCTAGGAGTGTGCCAAGAAGGTGTAGACATGGGGTTTAAATACCAAGCTCGCTATACGTATTTTTCGAGTGAGGTGTATCCATGAATAGGGAAGTATTCCATAAGGTAACCTCAATACCCCTACTAGTGCTCGTAGCCCTCTCACTGCTCGTAGCCGTAACACCGCTACTAGTAAACATGCCAGTAGTGTACGCTGCACGAGGAAACCCCAGGTTAGCGGCACTCCACTGCCTGCCCGATCCCAGCACTGGAGTAATACAATCTTGTGATCAAATAATAATCGCAAGCTCTAACGTGTCGGTCAGAGCCGGAGAGATGTTCGTTGAAAAGGTAGACGGTGTAGACGTCCCCACACCCGCTACGGGCTACTACTGGTACTTCACAATAGTGTTCGTCTTAGACCTATATCAACCCACAGAGCAACGCTTCGTGTCATTCGACGGCGCGCAGTTCGACCTCTACATCAGTAAAGACGGTTACTCAGCACTAAGCCCAGACGACATCATGTATGCTAGGCCGTTTTACCTGACCGAGCTGTTCTCGCCACTAGCAAACAAGACTATTAGAAACCCCGTACTCAAGGGCGGTGAAGGAATGTTCCACATAGGCATCGTGACAGGGCCGCTCACAGACCCCGTTGCAGGCGCAACGTACCAGAACGCAGTTGTAGTGGTAGGCCCAATACCCTTCGACATCACAGTAGAGTACAGGTATATCAAGGTGTTTGATGGCACTGCAACCGCCGTAGCCGTAACGCAGCAAACGGTAGACATACTGGGCTCCATAGACATAACGCCCAGGTCAGGTCCTGGCGGCGCGTTAGTGACTATTAGAGGTGTAGCTCTAAGGCCAAACGCGCTAGTAAACATAACGTATACCGGTGTAACGTACACGGGGGCAACTGGTATACCTCCCGAAAACGTGACAAATGTACTAGTAGGCCAGGTGTGGACTGACGCGCAGGGCAGGTTCACTTACACGTTCAGAGTAATAGACCTGCTAATGAACTGGGTGGGCACTAACACCAGTGTTCCCTACGCTGATCTGGATATCACCGTCCTCTACAACATATCCGCCTGGGGCACTGTCGGCACTGTCTCTTACAGAGAGTACGCGAGGACCTTCGTGGAGCTGAGGTCAGTGACTTACGGCCATGTAGCGCAACGATTTGTAAGCCTAATGCAGGGCTCCGGTAATGCGTCACTAACTGTGAACGTGTACGTATTTGATACAATCGTCGTAGCTGGCTCCTGGTGGAACCCGGCTGACAAGGTGAAGTTCTACATCGGTACTACCCTAATAGGCGAAGCCACCGTAAATGCCACAGGGTTCTTTAACGCGACACTAACGGTACCCGAGCTATCGGTAGGAATACACACTGTTAGGGCCGAAAACGCCGGAGTGTACTACACGTTTAACATATACGTGAATCCGACGATGATAGTAATACCGACCTCCGGCAGGATAGGCGACACAGTAGAGGTTAGAGTGTACGGGTTCCCGGCAAACACACTCGTTGGTATATGGTGGGAATACGAGTGTCCCCTCACACCGGGCATTGTTGGAAAGCCGACAACTTCAATACCAGGATATGCGTATGTGTCTGGGCTTTATGTTAATGTAGCTAACGGCACAACGGGGCCGGACGGCCGGTTCAATGTAACGGTGACCTTCACTGTACCCTTTGATGCCGGTGGACTGCGCCTCATAGTGGCATGCGCCAATTACTGGAACTGCACAGGCACTCCAACGATATCCTACGCGTACTTCAGGGTACTGCCGAAACTAGCGGTCACTCCCGCGGAGTTCCCAGGTGATGGTAGGGCAGTATCCGTTACGGGTACGGGCTTAGACGATGACACGACTTACACGTTTGCCGTTGACAACCAGCTACTGTTCCCAGACCTCAGGTGTGATTCGTGCGGGCGTATCAGCATAACCCTATTTGCAGCCGGCTTCAGGCCAGGAGTGCACGCCGTTGCACTTTACGAAAACACGGCGCCGGCAACGGGTGTTGGTAACAGGGTACTCCGCGACTACATAACCTTCAGAGTAGTATGTACTGGGGACACCATATGTGAAAGCGTACTCAAAATAGACGTACTAGCCGGAAAAGTCGACACGATAATCGGCGACCTCGTAGTGGTTAAGAGCGACGTAGGCGAGATCAAGGCTAAACTATCAGCTCTAGAACCCGTGATAACTGAAATTAGAGGTAACGTGGCAACTCTACTAACGAAGATCGGCACGATCGAAGCTAAGGTAGATGACATCAAGAACTTAATTGAGTCAGGTAACGCTGTGTTAACAGCTATTAAAGGCGACGTGGCCGAGATAAAGACAACTGTAGGTGACATCAGAGCCAGAATCACCGCGCTGGAACCCGTGATAACTGAAATTAGAGGTAACGTGGCAACCCTACTAACGAGAGTTGGCGCGGTTGAAGCGAGCGTCACCACCATTAGAAGCCTTGTTGAGTCAGGTAACGCTGTGTTAACAGCTATTAACGGCACTATAGCGACCATCAAGACTGATGTGGGAGACATTAAGGCGGACTTATCGGCCATTAAGCCGACAATAACGAGCATAAGCGGCGACGTCGTAACGATCAAGACCGCGGTAGGCGATATCAAGGCTGACGTGTCGGCAATTAAGCCCGTTGTAACGGACATCAAGGACGGGGTTGCAAAAATACAGACAGCTGTGGGAGAGCTTACGGGCGTGGTGGAGAGGATTGACGGCAACGTGGCAACCATTAAGACCGACGTTGGCACGATCAAGGCCGACGTGAGCGACGTCAAGGGCAGAGTACCGACCATACAAACAGACGTAGCGGCTGTGAAGGGCGACGTGTCGGCGGTTAAAGATGCAACGGGCACTCTACCGGGACTATCAGCTGCCATATGGGTTGCAGTAGTGTTCTCGATAATCTCGGCGGCGCTAGCGGCGTTTACGGTAATAACGGTACGCAGGAAAATAGCCGGGTAGGCCTTGAAGACAAACCACGTACTTTTTCTTCTCTCTTTTTAAAATACACATACTCCTAGCTCCTTGCACTTACCTAAAACTAGCTGAATAAAATGGCCTGCGCTACCCTAACACGCTTATATACTAGATCACTACTACTAATACCTGGGTGCTTTACTTGCCGGTCATCAACGAGAGGAAGTCGCTTTTTGCTAGGCGCGATCTAGTGGACCGGTTAATGGCCATTGCCAATGAAAAGGGCACGAGCCTCTACAGCCTAGTAAACGACGTCTTTGAATCGTACATTAAGCTCGAAGAACTGGGCGTGAACATTCAAAGCGTGCTCGAAAAACTACTCTTCTACGACAGAGTGCGCCGGGCAGGATACGTACTGGTACCCAGAGAGCTCTGGGACCACGCCGTGAGGGAAGTGTACGAGAAAGGTGCTGAAAGCCACGCGGGCAGGTGGCTTAGCGTAGGTGCGAGACTAGGCAAGTACTACAGGAGTCTCGACGTGAAAGACCCCTTAAACACGCTAGTAAAAGACCTCGAAAGCGCCTTCAGCTGGCTTGGCGAGGTATTAGTGCACGTTAGCGATAACCACCTAGACCTGGTCATCGCAGGGCCCGAGCTAACGGGCAACCTCGCGAAGCTGGTGGTGGAGATGCTTAAAGGAGCTCTTGAAGAGTTCGAGTACTCCTTTGCGGGAACGGTTGAAGCGGCTGGCGTCGTTAAGGTCGTCTTCGAGAAGAAGGTGGTAAAGTGAGCGGTGAGAGGGAGGAAAAGAAGCTAGTATACGTTCCCAAAAGCCTCGTAGACAGGCTCATCGAAGTAGCCAGGAGAAGCGGTACACCCATCAGCAAGCTAGTAGAGTACTCTATAAGCCACTTTCTAAAAGTAAACGAGCTGGGTTACAGCTTCGAAGAAGCGCTGGAAACGCTGAAGGCGTTCAAGTACCTCAAGGCCCTTGGAGGGGTTTTCACGCCCAAACCGGTACTGGAGTGCTTCGAGAGCTACACGTGTACTACGCGGGAAGAAAAGCTAAAGAGGTGGCGCGAGGCCGGTAAGGCCTATGGAATGTACCTACGGGAAACGTCGGGAAGCCCCGTCAAGACCCTCAAGGCACTCCTTGAAGTATCCAGGTGGGATCTGAGCGAGGTGGAGGTCAGCGATGGGGGAGACTTCTATAAGCTACGCTGCGTATCGCCAGCACTTAACGAAGAGGACACGGCCTACCTGGCGGAGTTCATAAGGGGTATCCTAGAGGGGCTCGACACGCAGATTGGAAGAGTGGAGTTCACGAGGGGGCTAGTAATAGCGGAGTTCGCGGCGCCCCGTAGATGACAGCATTTATAAGGAAACTCATTATACATAGAATGGGGGCGCCGCCGTAGCTCAGCCTGGCAGAGCGCCGGACTCATACGGGCTTACGAGTGCGTGCGGAGTCGGCCTAGGAGAGATCCGGTTGCCCCGGGTTCAAATCCCGGCGGCGGCACTCCCTAGCACTCCACTTTAAATACCCAGCTCTCCTAGTTAACAAGGGTGTTAACCTTGAGAGGTGAAATGCCCCACTTCGCATATGGCGTAGTAAGGGCCCTCGAAGTGAAGGATCGGAGCGTGCACGAGCTACTACTAGAGATGTCTAACTGTTCTTTTCAAGGGCGCGCTCTCGGTGAAGCCTACAAGGTACTAATAGAGATGTTCAAAGACCCCGACAGCACAATTTTCCTCGGATTAGCAGGTTCGATGAGCACGGCCGGAATGTGGAAGATCATCAGGTGGCTCATCGAGGAAAGGTACGTAGACGTGGTAGTGTCCACGGGCGCTATCATAAGCGAAGACGTGTACGAAGCGATGGGCTTCAAGTACTACAAAGTACACCCATGCATAGATGATGAGATGCTGTTAAAACTCAAGTATGACCGATTCTACGACACAGTCGCGAGCGAAGTGGACTACAGGAGAATGGAGCTGCTGATAAAGGACTTCGTGGAGACACTACCAGACGGCGTGTACTCGACGGCTGAGTTCCTTCACGAGTTCGGCAAGTACCTCACTGAAAAGGGCGTTGACAGCATAGTGGCCGCAGCGTACAGGGCGGAGGTACCTGTATTCTCGCCGGCGCTCGTAGATAGCGCTTACGGCATGGCGCTTCTACTAGCGTACAGGAAGGGCAAGAGAGTAGTGCTGGACATGGTGAAGGACTTCCACCAGCTAGTGGAGATCGGAAGACGCAGTAAGAAGCTGTCCGCGATATACGTTGGTGGAGGCGTACCCAAGGACTACGTCAACCTCGTAACGGTAGCACAGACGCTAATAGCGGAGTACGAGGACAGAGTACAAGACTACTATAAGGGATTCGAGTACATAGTGCAATTCACAACGGATATGCCGCAATGGGGTGGTTTAAGCGGGGCAACACTAGAAGAGGCGGTGAGCTGGGGCAAGGTATCACCACTAGCGAAGAAGAAGATGGTGCACGTTGACGCGACGATAGCGCTGGCACTAATAGCGCACGGACTAAAGGCGGGGAACGTGAAGCGGGTAAAAGCGCAGAACGTGATGCAGGTGATTAAGCAGTAGAACAGCTCGCTGCTAGTCCTCCAAGTCGTTGATTAAAGCGTAAACAAAAGACTCCCCAGCGAGCTCCCTTAGAATAATGACTGAGGCCTGTACTACCAACGCCAGTGAGAGGTTACGTAGCACCTTTTTCCTGAGATGTTCCGGCACGGTCTCCAGGCACTTGAGCTCAGATCTCTCTGCTAGAATACCCCCTATTTCGTCGATTAGGCCAGCTACGTGCTTTTTAAGGACATCTATCTGCGTAGATAAGCGTTCCCTCAGAGAGGACAGCTCGCTGAACAATATGTATGGTAGCGTTAACCTATAGTAAATTTCGACTTTAAACTTCTTGGGGTGCTCCGATGCCTCTTCGATGAAACCGATTTCCTTTAACCTCCTGAGGTGCTCGTGAACCGTTGAAGGTGCTAAATTCAGCTCTTCTGAGAGCTCCTTAAGCGTGAGAGGCCCGCGCATTGCCAGCAAGTACACTATCGCCTTTCTCGTGGGATTCTCCAACGTGGCAAGCCCCCTGGTAAACAAACCATGTGTTCCTATGAATACGCGCTTACTGTACTCACCCACCGGATCGCCGCTCACAACTCCCCCCAGTATCTTACTAATGACTTCGATAGCTAATTAGGGCTTTATAAATTAGTAGTTTTGGTTATTCGGAAATACTCGAAACGTTTATAAGGCCGCATACCACAGTAGGTAGTGGGGGTGAAAATGAAGGTTAAAACACGCATTATAGTCCTCGAGAAGAGTAAAATAAATGTGAGAGAGCCCAACTTCTGTGGTCCGTACTGCTCGCTCGTTTGCGGAGGCCTCATCATAGCGCCAGACTAGGGTAATTAGGGTAATCTATAGTGGTCAAGCTGTCCAAGTTCAACTTGGTTTTTCCCTTCAACTCCTCCTTCGACCTCGTTTACAACACCTTTCACGGTTCCCTCCTTTTAGTTGATAGGGAAGTAGGCCTCGCCATTAAGCGGGGTGATTTAAGGCCCCTCCTTTCAGACACTGAAATTTACAGGCAACTTCTCTCGGTTAACGTCATTCTAGACGATGGCATCCTCGAAGACGAGGTACATCACCGTCTATCACGCGAACTCAGATTCACTAAAAAGGCCATTTCGCTCTTCCTAGGCCTCACGAGCCGCTGCAACCTCGCCTGCATATACTGCTACCAATCTCTAAGACCCAGCATGGATGGTTACGATCTTTCAGAGAGAGAGTGGCACAGTCTACACGGCCTACTCGAGAGGAGGGTTAAAGGGGGAACAGACTTCATAGCCATAGCACTTTACGGTGGTGAACCGCTACTAAATACCTCAATGGCGAAGAAAGTGGTTAAAGACGTAGAGAGGCTCGCTTCCGAGTACGGTATTAAGAAGGAGCTCGCAGTAATAACTAACGGCACTATTTACAGCAAAGACGTGGAAGAGGTAGTTACAGCGGTTAATACGATACAAGTAACCGTAGACGGCGTAAAGGAGGTTCATGATGGTCGAAGACCTTTCAAGAACGGCCGCGGATCATTCAGCACGATAGTGGACAACACACTCGCCTTCGTAGATAAGCACCACAAGAGCATCGGCATAAGGGTTAACGTCGATGAACACAATATCGAGAGGGCACGCGAGCTAGTGGACTTCCTAGCAGACTTGGGGTTACAAAAAAAGGTCGTAGCCGTGGACCTGTCACCTGTACACCCCGAGCAGGTCGCTAACTACACGCCGTTCAAGACGTCGAAGAACTACCACGAGTACTATATGAGCGTATCGAGGAAAATAGTGGAAGTACTAGAGTACGCGGTTGAAAGAGGATTCAAGATCTCCAAGGTCTTCGTTAAAGGCCCGTGCATATGCAAGTACGTAAACGGGTACGCGGTGGATGAAAAGCTAAACGTCTACCTATGTCCAGCGTACATGTACGGGACACCTATAGGCAGGATAGTGGATGAAAAAACCATTGTGGTATCGCCGGAGAAGTTCCACCCAGTAGTCTACGATCCCCCGTGCACCAAGAACTGCAAGTACGCGCCCATGTGCTACGGTGGTTGCATCTACTTGAAGTCGAAAAACGTGCCCACGTGCCTCAAAGTACTTTACGGCGAAGAGCACCTTGAGAGGCTCCTACGCGCCTACGCGGTATCGAAGTACAGGGAGCTGGTGGAGCCCGGTGAGTGACCTCGTAGTGGCCGCGGAAAAGGTTACGAAGATCTATCCTAACGGCATTAAGGCTAATGTCAACGTGTCGGTGGAGGTCTATAGAGGTGAAGCCGTCTGCCTCATGGGGCCCAACGGTGCCGGCAAAACAACGCTAGTCAGGCAAGTTATCGGTGTGCTTAAACCGACGAGCGGTAAGATCACAGTTTTAGGCTCTAACCCCGTTGAAAAACAAGACGTCATCAGGAAGGAGGTTTCATACACGCCGCAACTACCACTAGTGTACCCTTCGCACAAGGTCATAGAAGTGGCTAAGTTCATCGCGGATCTATCCGGCACACCGTACACTAGGGTACATGAAGTACTACAATCCCTAGGCTTGTGGGGCGTTAGGGATAAAATGGGCTACCAGCTGTCCGTGGGTCAGAGAAAGCTACTGCTACTAGCGCTTTCACTCATAAAGAACAGCGAGCTCTTAATACTAGACGAGCCTACGAGCTTCATCGACATATTCAAGAAGAGATTGGTTTGGGACATACTTGCACACGAAAAGAGCAGGGGGAAGACCATACTACTGGTAAGCCATGACCTCGAAGAGGTGAAGAGGCTATGCGACAGGGTGTACTTGATGGTCTACGGGAGGGTAGTGAACCACTTCTCAACCCTCGAAAAAGTAGAAGGTGGTGCAGAAGTGAGGTTGATGACGAAGTATGCTGACAAGGTGGCCCAGCTGCTGAAAAGAAGCGTTATAGCTGTCAACGAGGGGCTTGTAGTTGCTAGGTACAGGTCCTTACTAGACGCACTAGTAGACCTCGAAAACTTGGCCTTCAACGGAGAACTCAGGGACGACGTTAAAATATACCTCGAATACCCCTCGATAGAGACCCTCTTAGAGTCCTACATCAGGGGTGTACAGCCTTGAAGCTCTCCACCCTGTTAAAGTCCGTGTCCTTCACGCTCAAGATGTACAGGCTTTTCTGGATGACTCTCGTAATGGTCACGGTTGTACTGCCCTTCACGTACCTCGTCGTAGTAGTGATGTTTTCAGGTGGTAACCCCGAGTCACTGGCAACCGGCTTAACTGGCTTCCTGGTAATGACGTCGTTCTCCGCGCTGGTGTACCCGACGGCTATATCCATAGCAAACATGTTTGAAGAGCAGGCGCTAGAGCTCTATGCCACCTTACCCGTTTCGCTGAGAGTGCTTCTAGCATCAAACGTCATCTCGCAGTTGATTTTCAGCTCCACACCAGTAGTTCTCGGAGTAGTAACACTCGTGCTCATCGCGGGTAGCGTACACGGAGCGTACATGGCGCTAGGACTACTGTACTCCACGACGATCTTCTCATTCACGGCACTAATTCTCGGGCTCAGCGTTCGGAGCAGGTACAAATTAGAACCCGTACTCATGTCCCTAATGATGCTCGTCATCGTCGCCACGCCACTATACTACAGGCTCTTCGGGCTAACCAAACCACTAAGAGAGATTTTAGTTGCTAACCCCGTAACGCACATTGTCTGCTTACTCAGGCTGGGCATAGGCTTAAGCGAAGGTGTACCTGCAGAGGTGTCGATCGCGTACCTAACGGCGCTCTCGCTCGCACTTTTCGCATTAACGTGGTACAAGACTCGCGGCGGGGTTTTAACGGTGATCGAGAAGAGGTGAGCTCGTGTTAATGCTAACTAGTACAGTAGATGCGGCGGGGAGCGTAGTAGACTACATTAAGTTGCACGCAAAGAACAAGTTTCCCGGGCTACTTGAACTGCTAGAGCTGCACTGTAAGCTGAAACTGAAATCGAGCTTACTCGAAGCGTTTATTACGAAGCCGGAGTTTGTTTTCGAGGTAATACAGAAAATCTACTCCAACTCCGAGGTGGCAAGCCTGATCATGTTAGAGGCCTTCTTAAAGCCTGTCACCGCTCTGACGAGAGGGCATAAAGATCCGAGGGAACTGTTAGAACTGCTGCTCAGGGACCCTGAGGAGTTTAAGAGAGAAATTAAAAAGCTCCTAGCAGTTTACTAGCCTCTCCTGACAATGGTAAACCTAGGGGCTGCCACCCACTCGCCTTTGCAGCGAGGACACCTACTGGGTTTTCTAGGCCTATTCAGGTTTTTGAACACGTAACCGCACTTCTTGCAGTAAGGAGGCTCCATCACTAATATTTCCCGCCCACCGCTCCTGGCACGTAGTGATCTCGCGGCGTGCACTAGGTGCTCGTACACGTCTTCGGCCGCTATATCGGTACCGAGCTCCCTCGCTATCTCATCAACTGTGAGCGGTCTACTACTCCTCCTTAAAATCTCAACAATCCTCTCCCTGGTAGTTGCCGCCTCTTCGGGCCGCATCACCTACCCTCTACTACTCCTTGCCTTTCCTATACCTTTCAATGGCTTTCCTAATCTTCTCTAAGGCCGCGCCTCTGTCTTTCCAGCCCAGTACCCTGACCCACTTTCCCCTTTCCAGTTCTTTATAGTGCGCGAAGAAGTGCTCGATCCTCTCCTTAATGGCTTCTGGGAGGTCCGCGACGTCCTTTATGTTCTGGAATCTCGGGTCGATCTTATCGGCCGGCACAGCTACGACCTTCGCGTCAAAGCCCTTCTCGTCCTCGGTCTCCAAGACTCCCACTGGCTTAACCCTTATCACAGAGCCGGGTATTAGTGGATCGTAGGAAACAACAAGCACGTCCACGGGGTCACCGTCTTCCTCTAACGTGCCTGGTATGAAGCCGTAGTTAAAGGGGTACACCATCGACGTGTAAAGCACCCTGTCAACGAAGAGCACACCGGTTTCCTTGTCGACTTCGTACTTAACGCCGCTACCAACGGGTATTTCGATCAGCACGTTGACCTCTTCGGGAGCCTTTTCGCCGGGCCCTACCTTCTCGAGCACACTCATGTAAAACCCCTTCACGGCACTACGCCAAGCTGTTATAGTGCTGTGTGAAGTAAAAAACTTTACTACTTCTTCAAGAGGCCGGCGAGTAATAAAGGTACCTGCGAAGGGGTCTCGGCTACTGGTACCCCCGCCCTCTCTAAGGAGTCCTTCTTGGACTTGTAGTCTCCCATACCCATCGATATTATTGCGCCTGCATGACCCATTCTCTTACCCGGTGGCGCGGTCTTACCGGCAATGTACGCTACTACGGGCTTCTTCGAAGAAAGTCCGCCATAGTACTTTGCGAACCTCTCCTCGGCATCACCTCCTATTTCCCCAATTAGCACTACAGCATCCGTTTCCGGGTCTTGGAGGAACATCTCCGAAACCTCTATGAAGTCTAGACCCGTCACCGGGTCTCCTCCGAGGCCTATGACCGTTGAGATCCCATGCCCGGCCTTCCCGAGCTCCCTCGCGATCTCGTATGTTAGTGTACCGCTTCTCGATACGAGGCCTATACGTCCACTGGAAAACACGTGTGCAGGCATTATGCCGAGTTTACACTCGCCAACCGTCATTAAGCCCGGCGTGTTAGGGCCGACGATTATGACACCACGCTTCTTAGCGTAATTCACAAACCTCACTTCTTCGTGTAGGGATACCCCTTCTGTTATTACTACTACGAGCTTCAGCCCGTTGTCCACGGCCTCGTACACGGCGTCCGGCGCGAACCTGGCCGGAACAAATACTACTGACGCATCCACTGGGCCCTGCTCCCTCACAGCTTCGTAGACGGTGTTGTACACCGGTACACCGTGGACGTAGCTTCCTCCCTTACCCGGCGAGGTCCCGGCTACTATTTTAGTCCCGTACTCTAGCATCAACTTGGTGTGAAAGCTCCCCTCCCTCCCCGTTATACCTTGCACTATGGCCCGTGTTTTCGAGTTAACGAGTATTCCCATGGAGGTCACCTCCTGGAGCGCTCCACGACGGCTTTAACGGCGTCATCCATTTCAAAGTAAGCATCTATACCGTGTTCTCTCAATATACGCCTGCCTTCCTCCTCGTTAGTACCGAGCATTCTCACGACTATGGGCTTGGAAACGCCAACTTCTCTTAAAGCCTCTACGATGCCCGCGGCCACCTCATCGCAGCGCGTTATTCCACCGAAGATGTTTATCAGCAAGACCTTTGATCTCGGGTGGGTTAGCATGAGCTTTACGGCTTCCTTAACTCGATCCCTTGAAGCGCCACCGCCAATGTCTAGAAAGTTTGCCGGCTTACCACCATAATACAGTATCGAATCCATCGTGGCCATCGTTAAACCCGCACCGTTGCTAATAACGCCTATATCGCCGTCTAACTCTACGTAACTGAAGCCAAGGTCTTTAGCCTTCTTCTCGTAGTCTGATAGGTCCCTTCCATGGAGCCTCTGTAGCTCGGGGTGCTTGTAGAGGCTGTTGTCGTCTATGATGATCTTGGCGTCCAGCGCCACGAGCTTACCTTCACACGTGTATGCGAGTGGATTAAACTCCACCAGCTCGGCGTCGTAGTCGAGCATTATCCTGTACATGGACTTCATGAGCGGTGAGAGCTCTCCTAGGGCGCTCCAGGGCAGGTTCAAGGCTACGAGGGCGTCGCGGCTCATGTAATCCGTGTAGCCTATTTCGGGGTCAACGTATATTCTGTGCATTTTCTCCGGGTACTTTTTCGCGAGCTCTTCTATCTCCACGCCACCTATTTCGGAGACAAGGTACACGGGCTTCCTAGCGGTACGGTCTACCGTTAGGGACAGGTAGAGCTCTCTCGCAATGCAGACCTTCTCTTCAACTAACAAGGCGTTTACCTTCTCGCCGCGTATACTCGAGCTTAGTAGCGAGCTGGCGATCCTAAAGGCCTCTTCGGGGGTTGACGCGGCCTTAACGCCACCAGCGAGCCCCCGTCCACCAACAAGTACTTGTGCCTTAATCACTACAGGTCCGAGCTCCCTTGCAATGTATGCAACTTCATCGGGTGTTTTAGCGATCTTACCTCGCGGTACCGGGATTCCGTATTTAGAGGCTATTTCCTTGGCTTCATACTCGTAGAGCTTCAATTAGACCACCAAAGTTATAGGAAGTAGCCCTAGGGAAAATAAGGGTATGCGAGTGCGGGGGGTGGGATTCGAACCCACGCAGGCCTACGCCATCGGGTCCTAAGCCCGACCCCTTTGACCAAGCTCGGGCACCCCCGCACCTATTTCTCTAGATTCCTCGACGGGTTATAAACGTAGCCGTAGGGGTTTGCGAGCACGTCTTCGACAGCTCTTTTAGCGTACAGGTATAACGCGTCCGTTACCGCTCCCTGTTCACGTAGCCTTTCAAGTTCCTCCACGTCAACTAGCCTGGTTTCTCCCGAAGGGTGTATTACGACGTCTATTAGCAGGTCATGGTACTTAACCACCCCGGGCGCTACTTCTGGGGGCGTATTTATGTTTATGTACGATCCCAGCCAGCTACCAGCCCTATGGTAGTTGTGGGAAAGCACGGGTTTACCGGTATCCACCACGACGTAGTCCACGTCACCGGGCCTTCTCTCGACATTCAGCCCGTCGTATGTTCCCTCCGACTTGATGGTCCTTTCCACCACCATGACTAGCTTGTTGCTTTCGACCCTGGCGTTTACGACCCTGCCCGGCTGGAGCCTTATTACCTCGCCAGTAGGCCTTACATGGAGGAATTCTACCGTACCTGTTTCTAGCAGGCTCTTGACGATGTAAGTAGCTACGCCGGCACCTGTACCCTCGCCCCTGCCCCCACTACTGTGCATGAGTAGGTGCTCGGCGAAGTCCACCAAGTCGCTTAATCCCATGGACTTTAAGCTGTGGTGCATGTCAATCGTGTACGTAACTTGTCTCCTATACCCGTCAAGTAGCTGCTTAGCCAGGCTCGTAAGCCCTAATATAGCTATGAACTCGCCGTCTCTAAGCTTCGCGGGCTCGCGCGCTTCTTCTGCGCGCTTTAACAGGTTCCTGTACTCTTCTAGGAGCACGTCTACTTCGCTAGCGATGGACCTGCTATCAGCGTACTTAGAGCTACTTCTAAAATGTATTCCTAAACCACTACCCGCGAGCTTCGACGCCGCGATCACCGAGAGCCTCGCCCTTACACTTGAGTCGCGTATGTGCTCGGAAAAGGAGATTCTGGGCTCTCCGTGCACTAGGGCAATATACTTACCAACAATCCTGAAGTTCCTCGTCAAGATAAGCCGTTCTTGGGGCTTTAACGGGGGCTTTTTCACGCCCACTACTACTTTACTACCAACTTCTTCTTTACATGGGTACAGAGAACCGTGAGTTCCACCGATGTCGACTACGCATAGTTCTCCTTGCTTGCTGGTAACTCTACCAACGTAAACAGCGTGCAACTCTACAGGCGACTCCCACCTAAACACGTACTTTAAGCTATCTAATAACACCTTGTAGACGAGCCCTGCCTCTCCTGGAAACCCTACAACGAGAAGCTCGTCTACGTTCTCGCAGTCTTTTACCGTAACATCACATGGTGCAGCGTCAAGATCAATTCCAAGCCTCTCTCTAACCTTCTCGCTCGCTTCTACGAGCTTGAAGCCGCTCTCAAGCAGTATCTTCGAAATGGCGGTCGCGTAAATCCCCCTTACCCTCACACTTACCATGCAGGGATCTACCTAGCTCGAGGAGTTAAGCACGGCCACTAAGCGGCTTCAATCCTTTATGGTCTCTAAGAGCGCTATTATCTGCCAGATCTTCGTTCTCGCGCTCAGCGGCATGTTGGGGTCTTGGCTAACCTGGTCCAGCGCACTAATGGCGTTAGCAGCTCTAACGCCCGGTGAATGCCTTTCATCGCGCAGGTAATTGAGCGCCTCCGTTGCCGCCCGCCTAATGTTTCTGGGCACGGCCGTATCGTTAATTATAGTTACAAGCATGTAAATCGCGCTCTTAATCCGCGCTTCATTATCTATAATCCTACTCAAGAACCCCACCTCCTGTTACTCTTTATAAATACGTATACACAGTCTTCTTGTTTAGAAGGAAGAGTAGCTTGGCTTATATGTTTTCAGGTGTCTGTTTATGGGGCTAAGCAGGGATCCGGCGAAAATAATGGCAGAGCTCCTGAAGTCCGGCGCGGTGATGCTGGCCGAGATATGCCCCGTGGAGGGCTGCAACTTACCGTTATTTAAGCTTAAGAGCGGCGAGATAGTGTGCCCAGTTCACGGCAGGGTTCACGTCGTGAAAACGGATGAGGAGGTCAGGGAAGTCTACGCTAGGACATACCTAGCTAATGTACTGGAGCGCTTGGAGGTTCACGCCCTTAAAACAATCGAAACGTTGACCGGTAACTCTGACGTAGACCCGGCGGAGTTGATCAGGTGGCTAGAGGTGCTTGAACGCATTCAGAGGCTAAAACACGCTACCAAGAAGTAGCCCTTGATCTTAACGCTCCTAGAACGGCGCCTTCAACGTCGCTGTAGACCTCTTCTACGCTCCTGGAAGCGTCAACTTTAATTAGTAGACCGCGCTTGACGAGCTCCAAGTACGCCTCGCGAACCCTCCGTAAGAGTAGCACCTCCTCGAACTCCGGGAAGCGGGAAGAAGAGCCGAGCTTCCTTTTCAATGCTAGCTCGGGCTCTACGTCGAGGTAAACGGCGATATCCGGCTTCAACGCCCATGCATTGACCTCCAATACCCATTCTAACGGTGCACCGCACGCTGACTGGTACGCAGCGCTACTGTAGAAGTACCTGTCCGAGACTACTACGTAGCCCTTCTCTAAAAGAGGTTTTATCGTGATCTTGACGTGTAGTAGCCTGTCTAGTGCAAACGTCAGTGCATCTATGTAGGGGTCACGGAGATCCCTGTACTTCGTCTTCATTAAGGTAACCACCTCGGAGTCCGTTGGTTCGTACGTGTAGGCAACGCTATAGCCCAATTTACTGAGCTTTTCCACTAGCATGCTAGCTACCGTCGTCTTACCGGAGCCATCAATACCCTCTAGTACTACGAATAGTCCACTACCAGCGTACATAGAGCTCCCCCTCCCTGACTTCTACGTGCGCTCCATCAGGAATCCCAGAAAGCACCGAAAAAGGTTCAACGACATATAGCGGTATATCCCCGAGAACGCACCCGGCTACGAGCATGGGCTCCACCTCTTCAACTAGCATGCACAACGGCGCCTTCGCATTTTTCTTCAAGGCGTAAAGGACGTATGGGCCGACTGTGCTACCCCGGCTACCCCTAAAAGCGAGTACTTTGCCGTCAATGCAGATGTCTATATCTCCCTCCTTCAAACATCCCGTTTCGGGGTCCACTTCGCCGAAAAAGCTTATGTGACGATCTAGTATTAAAAGACTGCCTTTACACTCCCCCGGGATGATCGGCTTTACCCTAACCCTTACTCCCGCATACATACTTTACGACCCCCTCTAGCTTAGCGAGCCTTACCCTAACACCGTATACTTTCTTAATGTAAAACGCTGCTTTACCGCTATTAGTGACCACTGCGTCAAACCTCTCACGAAGGCGTGAAACGACGGGACAGGTACCTGCAGCCACATCAACGCCACGTGCTTTAAGCTCGTAAATGATACCCCGGAACTTGGACACGTACTCTCGTGGAACCGTAACTAGTAGCTTTCCTCTTTTAGGGCGACCGTACTTTCCCAGTAATTTAATTACTACGAGTAGCTCCACCGGGTGTACATGCGGACAGCCAATGTAGCCTAATACTTTGTCGTCGCCCGATAAGTCATCGCCTAGGTAATTTTCTAGCAGGTCTTCCTCTACTGTAACCCTGTCTTCCAGCTCGAGGCGGTATGTGTTACGTGGCGTAATACCCTCTAACACCGCGAGTGCGTGACTCCCGGTGGAAGCCATGGAAGCTAGGAGCGCTTTAAGCTCACTGATATCAATGTTCTTGAGCCCGACGACGTAAGGCACTTCATTAACGAACTCTCCAATCCACAGGCCTAGAGCTCCAGCCGGTAGGTGTAGTAATTTCACAGGCACCTCTACCTTTACCCTGGCAACTCTGTTCTCGTCTAGGTGTAGCCCGGCCTTGTACGTGTACCCGACTATGGATGCAGCAAGCGCTACTGGGCCGCCTTCCCTATTAGTGTAGGCTCCGAAAAAGGAGTTGGCATATATTACGGCGCTGCTTTCCCCCCATGCCAGGTGCTCGCCCGCTGTAGGGGGTCTGTAGTAATATGGAATGCAGGTGAGCACGGGTTTGAACCCCATCCCGATCAGAGCCTCGTCTATTTTGCGCTGCTCCTCCACGTACCTGTTCTCTACAATTCTAGACAGCCCGGAGTAGTCTAAGCAACCCGGGTTTATTGTTGTGTACACCTTCGCCCTGCCCCCTTTCCCGTAGAAGTCCCGTATGAACTCTAGCCCGTACTTGCCGATGTTAGAGTACGATATTCCTGATACGTGGGCGTGCTTTATCTCGACGAGTTCTCGAGCACCGACAGCATCGCCCACCTTAACTATAAGCTCTAGCGCCTTGGCGGCAGCCCACCCGTACTCGCCTTGTAGTATTCTCTCCTGCTCTTCGGTGAGGTACATTACGGTATCTCCGCGCGCCTATACTTGTCGTAGGGCTCGTTTCTGGGTGTTATAGCTACTACCACTACCTTGTCCCCAACGCCCTCCCTGCTTCTAGGCTCAAGAGTACTTCCCCGCACATCTCTCAAGACGAGTACGTCGCTTCCGCCTTTAACCCTAGTAGCTATCGCCCATTCAACGTCTTCCAAGTCATCCACATCAATGTCATCGTCCACTATAACTAAGTGCTTAATACTCGGGTGCCCGGAGATCGCAACAAGCGCGGCTAACTTCGCATCACCCTCCGAGCACTCCTTGCTAATAGACACGACTCCATGCAACCACATGGATCCCCCTTCCGTCAACCTGACAGCCTTAACGCACGGTAATACTCGCTTTAGTTCTATGTACATGTGCGCTTCTCGGGGAAATCCCATGAATAGCTGGTGTTCCCAGAGGCCCGGCACGATCGCGTGAACCAGCAGAGGGCGCCTTCTCGACAGGTACATGCTCTCCGCGATGAAGATTGGTTGCTCACGGGCCCCGTCCACCAGCATTAACATGTCTACGAAGGGGCCTTCAAGGGCCCTCTCGCCTCTGGGGATGACTCCTTCGATAACAATGCTCGCGTTCGCGGGTACGGGAATACCGTATTTTGGAGTTCTAGCAACCTTTCGTTCACCACCTAGGGATGCACCAACCCCTACCTCGAAAATACCTAGTGGAGGGCTCGTGGCAGCTGCCATTTCGTGGTAGGGGTCGAGCCCGAGGACCAGCGCTACTGGTGCGTCCCTACCTTCCTCGAAAAACTTCGAGATGATGTGGTATAAATGCCGCGGTACTACTCTTAGAACTACTCTATTTTTGGATAAGTACATCGTTCTGTGATAACTCGCATTACACGTAGATTCGTGGCACACTATGTACACTGAACTGGTTAAATAGTAACCCCCGTCTTCCCTGTAAAACTTTAAAAATGGTAGCCTCGAAAGGTCTACTTCAACCTCATCGAAGTAGTCCTTGAAGTTCACCTGTTCGAGTGATGTAGGAGTTTGCTGAGCCCTTTCGACCGCCAGATACGCTTCTTCCAGGCTATTAACGCCTAGGAGTGAAATAATGTCCTTACGCGTTGACAGGAGATTAGAAAATAACACTACATCTTCCAGCTCCTTGACCTTAAAGAAAACCAGGGCATCTCTGTTCATATAACTAATCCTGGTAACATCGTATTCGCGCTCTATGAGGCCATGCTCAATTACGCGCTTGCCCATCCGTGATGCTGTTTTTTTGAGGTACTCCAGCTCCAATGCCTACACCTCGAGATACTCCTCTAAATACTCAGGGGTGAGCTTCATTCTAGACAGCCTCAACACGTCTATTTTACCTGTATACCTTGTTCTTAAAACCACCTCGCGAGATTCAAAGTCGAATTTCTCAACTAAGCAGGGGTATTCGGGGCCGTTCAACGAACCGACTGCGCAGTACAAGCCCTTCTCAAAGCCTTGATTGTATACTCGGACTTTCTCGTAGCCCAGCTTCTTTAGCTCATCGCCTTGGTAGCTCTTAACTATGCCATAGACGTTGAGGACGCCGGGTAGCTTGGAGGCGTAGACTACCCTGCCTTCTATGAAGTTCGACACACTAGACGTGTCTACCTCTAGGCCGTGGAACACACTACAACCCTCGATCAGAACGTTGTCCATTTTTACCCTTACCACCTGGGCGCCTTCAAGGAACTCGCGGTATCTTAGGCTTCTCAGTACTCTCCGTTCCTCGCGACTTCTTACTTTCCTATATACTGGGGCTTGAACCTCGTAGACAGCGATTCCTAGCTTCCTAAAACGCGTGAAGTAGCCACCCAGTTCTTCACCGAGAACCACCACCGCGTCCGGTTTCAAGGCCTCTACCAGCGTATTTTTGTGCAGTATTCCGTGCTCGTCTCTTACCCAGCCATCAGTATCCACCACTACGCTGTCGAAGCCTTCCCCCTCAGCTACCTCGACTAGTCTCACAATCTCGTTTACAATGATCTGCGTGTAGCCCTGGGGCTTTATGTCACCTATAAACCTCATAATTAGGGGCCTTAACTCGTTAATCCAGTACACGGGCTTCTCGGAGTAGCCCGCCGACACGAATCCCGGGGGACCTATGTCCGCCTGCCCTACGTCCCCGTCAATAACTACGGGTTTGCGCCCGCACGCTAATAGAGTGTTGTAAAGCACAGTGGTAAAGGAGGTCTTACCGCAGTCTACGCAACCCACTACCACTACGCGATTAAATCCGCGTTTCGCGATCTCCCGCGCGATGTTTTTCTTCACTCGGTAGGGGTCGGAGGAATCCAGCGTCTGTATCTGCGAATCGTTGATCATCGCGACCTCGAGTTCGCAGCTGTCCACGGCCTCTGCGACGTAGTTCCTAGCCTTGTGTATAATGAATTTCTCACCGGTGCAGGCGAGCTTTCCCTGGACATCTATACAGCCGTTTCTGACCACTACAGACATTGGACCGTACAGCTTAACCGCCTCATCCTTCGCTAGTTTCAGGATGGGCATTTCTACTACAGCACCTCTACGCCCTTACTCAGCGCTATCCTATAGGCTGCATATATGTCTTTGTGCCTGAAGGGTTTGAGGCCGCGTAATCTCCTTGCAGAGTGAACTACTTCGTCTATCCTACTTCTACTCGGAGATGTGCTCGTCTCGTCAACTAGCTCTAGTGGGATGTTAACGTACTTCTTCTTAATGTACTCTACAACTTCGCCGCACTTGTGACCCGTGCCGACCTTAACCCTGATCTCATCGTGCGGAACGCAGCTCAGTACGTAGTTAAAGTCCTCGTCAAGGTCTTTTAACCCGCCTTCACCGTAAAGCAGGAGGTAGTCGTCTCCGAGAATGACGTAGCTGAGTACATCACCGGGATCTACGCCGACGATCACGCTTCTATAACCACTACTGTACATGGACGCTAGTATGGCCTCTTCCAGCTTTTTACAGCTTCTCTGCGGATCGTATATTATCAACAAGTCCTTCCTACCCTCAAGTTCCCCTAAAATGTACTCAAAATCTGTATAGACAACGCTCCCCCGAGGCAGGTCTTCTCCCGGGTAGTAATAGCTGAACGCGATACCGCGTCGTTTAGCCAGTTTTATGGCCTGCATGAACCACTTCGGATCGTATACTGCCAGTACTAGTAATCTCCTTTGCAAAACGCACCGACCGTTGCTTCTAGCTATAAGCTCCTCGTCATTATTAGATTGTCTTGGTGATAGCTTATATACGACGTGTACAGTGGTCACAGGTTACTAGACGGCGTGATCGAGCCCTCGACGGCGGTACTTTTCTACGGCCCTGCAGGCGCTGGCAAAACCACCCTCTTATTAGCCATTGCCAGCAACGTGTGTAGGTTTCACGACTGCGTTTACATATCAACTGAAGAGACCCTCCACTACGAGAGAGTTGCAAAAAACCCGGAAAAGTACGAGAAAGCGCTGTTCGCCGAAGCATACGACATGGATACCCTCTTAAGACTAGCCATCGCAACATACCTGCTAAGACCGGTCTTCGTTTTCGTCGATAGTATAAATGCACTATTCCGCGTAGAGGCGCTTAGAGAAAGCGCTCTCACAAAGCAGGTTTTTATCATCAGCTTGCTGCTTGAAGCGGTAGCGGGGCACAGGGGAAAGCTCTTCGCCACCGCACAGGTTAGAGTGGGGGAGAGGGGGGACTTAGAGGCATCCGGATCGAGGATCATGGATTACTACTTCGACACCGTCATAGGGGTCTTCACCGAAGAAGCCGGTAGAAGGTACATTAAGCCCGCGAAAACCCCCGTTCCAGCGAGCTTTAATAAACTTTCCTTCAAAATAACGGAAACTGGTGTCGAATGGCTTGATTGAACCCGAAGACTACTTACTGTGGGTACTGAGGTACTACCTACCCCCAATGATCGCAAACGCCTTCCCCGTCCTGATTGGAGGGACCAAGCCAATTGACGGAGGCAAGCTCTTCGTCGACAATAAGCCCATTTTTGGGAAAAACAAGACGTGGGAAGGGCTGCTCCTGGGCGTCATCGGGGCTTATATTGCCGGCTCCTGCATAGGAGCGTTCTTAGGCGAGCCCCTAACCCCGTTGTTAGCCCTAGGTGCTGGCTTCTCTGCTCTTCTAGGAGACCTCCTAGGGGCGTTTATTAAGCGAAGACTTAGCATCAAACCCGGAGATCCCGCGCCCCTACTCGACCAGTGGGATTTCGCGCTTGCTGTAACGGCGTATTACTACTTACTGGGCATCGGGGACGTCGTGTTAAGGCCTCTTTATGTGGTCACAACGCTACTCTTGATCCTCGCCCTCCACGTTTTAACAAACGTGGTTGCTTACGCGTTAGGTTTAAAACACTCAAAACTCTAGCTTAAACTAGTGCAGTAGCGCTATATGCAGGTGTTTACCGTGGCGAAATACCCCAAAGTTATAGTGACCTACTGCCCGAGATGTCGAGCACACACAGAGCACTCAGTAACGATATACAAGCACGGTAAGAGGAGGGGCATTGCCGAAGGTGAGAGAAGGTACGAGAGGAAAAAGAGGGGTTACGGATCCAAGAGAAAGCCCGAGCAGAAGAGGTTTGCAAAGACAACCAAGAAAGTCGTCTTAAAACTTAAATGCAATAAGTGCAGTTACATAGTGCACAGAAGAGGCATTAGGCTGAAGAAGGCCGAGCTCGTGGAGGTGGCTAAATAGTGAAGAAGAGAAAGCTACTTATACCAATGCCCAAGAGCAGGTTCTACAAGGTAGTCTGCAAAAACTGCGGTGCTGAAAATGTAGTCTTCGACCACGCTACCTTTCCCGGAAAGTGCAAGGTTTGTGGAACACAGCTCGTTGAACCTACCGGGGGTAAGGCGAGGATCGTTAACGCAGAGATCGTTGCCGAGCTCGGTTAGTAAACGTTCATTTATAAAGTTTATTACGCCCATGTGTTCTCAGAGTTTCCTTGAACACAGGTGAATGTCATTTATGAGTAGAGATCAGCTGATAGGGTGGCTGCTCGTAGCAATATCCATAGTCGTGATCGTCGCGTACGCGTGGTTAATGCTCTTTGGCGATTTCTGGGTCTGGTTAACGAAGTTAACTCTCATAGTTGCAGTAGTCGCCGTTTTCGGCATACTGGGGTGGATTGGTTACACGCTTGCCACGACACCTCCGCCCAAACCTATTGAAGAAATAGAAAGGGAGATCGAGGAAGAGTTGAAGAAGCTTGAAGAGGAGGCTAAGCAGTCTGAGGCATCTAAGGGTAGCCGGTAGTGCGTAATAGCGTGAAATACCGTTTTTAGGTTTAGCCCATATATAGGCTAGTGGTGCTCACTAAATGAGCCTCCTGGCGCCCCCGGGAACCAGGCTCGCCCTAATGGGTAACGAGGCCATTGCGCGTGGTATCATAGAAGCGGGCACGAAGGTTGTTACCGGGTACCCCGGTACGCCTTCTAGCGAAGTTATAATGGCTCTTCAAAGGTACAGTAGTCACCTTGTTGACATGTACGTAGAGTGGGCAGTAAACGAGCGCGTTGCATTCGAGGTAGCTTATGGGGTTGCAATTACCGGGCTACGAGCTATGGCAACCATGAAAGCACCGGGCCTAAACGTGGCGTCAGATCCTGTTCTTTCCGCGGCATACTCCGGCGTGGACGGCGGCCTCGTAGTACTGGTCGCCGACGATCCGGGACCCCACACCACGCAAACCGAGCAGGACAGTAGGTGGTACGCGAAATTGGCTAAGTTACCGATGATCTCGCCATCAAGCCCCCAGGAGGCCAAGGACTATACCAAGATAGCCTTTGATCTAAGCGAAGAGTTGAGCTTACCTGTAATACTGAGGACTACCACGAGGGTAAACCACGCTGTGGGAGACGTAGTGCTCGGCGAGGTGAGGAGGCTGAACCGGGAGCCCAGGTTCACAAAAAACCCTCCCAGGTTTGTGAGAGCCGGCATGAAGTGGAACCTTGAAAGGCATAAATGGCTTGACGACCAGCTGGCGCGCGTGGAGATAGCGGCGGAAAAGTACGACCTAAACAAGGTCGAGGGATCCGGCGATGTCTGTGTGGTTACGGAGGGTGTAGCGTATAACTACGTGAAGGAGATTGCAGTAGAACGTGGTTTAAACGCGAGAATCGTTAAGCTAGGCCTTTTATATCCGCTTCCTGCAAGGTTCTTAACGAAGACGCTAGCCGGGTGCAAGGAGATAATAGTGGTCGAGGAGCTGGATCCCTACCTCGAAGAAGGCTTGAAGGCGCTACTCTTTGAAATGGGCTTGAATGCCCCAGTGAGGGGGAAGCTCACAGGCCACACGCCGCTGGAAGGTGAGCTGAATAAGCATATCGTCGAGAGAGCTCTTGGAGTACACGCAAAGGCCACCGAACTACCCCAAGTACAGGTGCCTCCAAGGCCCCCGCCTCTATGCCCTGGGTGCCCCCACAGATTCTCATTCTTAGCGCTAAAGATCGCGATTTCTAGGAGGAGGTTAAAACTCAGTGACGTCCCCATAATAGGCGACATAGGTTGCTACGCCCTTTCGGTATATCCTCCCATAGACATGTTGTGGACAGAGCACAGTATGGGAGCGAGCATATCAATGGCTGCAGGTATAAAAATCGCCGGCTTCAAAGAGCCTGTCGTAGCGGTTATTGGGGATTCTACGTTTTACCACGCTGGAATACCGTCATTAATTGAAGCGGTAAACAAGAAGGTTAACTTACTAGTCCTCATACTCGACAACGGCGTAGTCGCGATGACCGGCCACCAATCCACTCCCGCGTGGAAAGTGAGCGAGACTGGAAGAGAGGTGAAGTCCATTCCAATAGAAGATGTAGTGAGGGCCATCGGGCCAGATAACGTGGTCGTAGTAGATCCATACAACTTCGACGAGATGATCGGCATCCTCGAAGACATGCTATCGAAGCCGGGTGTAAACGTTGTCATAGCTAGGCATCCGTGCGCGCTACTAGAAGTTAGAACGCAGGGCGCCGCTCTCAGGTACTACGTTGAAAAAGATCTGTGCAGAGGGTGTAAAGCGTGCTTGGCATCTACGGGTTGCCCTGCCATATTCATGGAAGCTGGTAAGGCCGTGATAATCGAAGAGGATTGTAACGGCTGCGGAATTTGCGCCAGGTTCTGTGCATTTAAAGCGATTAAGCCGGTGAAGGTGGTGGAATGAAAATCACGAATATACTCATAGCCTCTGTTGGTGGCCAGGGCGGTTTAACCCTCGCCAGGGTTCTAGCGGTGGCGGCAACGCTGGAGGGGTTACAGGTTAGAACGGGGGAAACTCTCGGAATGGCTCAAAGGTATGGGAGCGTCGTCAGCTATGTGAGGATAGGTGAAGAGGTTTACTCGCCAATATTTAGCCCAGGAGACGCGGACTACTTACTCGGCCTAGAACTCTACGAGACGTTGCGGAACATCCACTACCTCAAACCCGGCGGGAAGCTCATCGCGGCTAACGAGTATAGGCCACCGTACTCAGTGAGCTTCAACACCCCGGAGAGTAGCCGAGATGACGTAATTCAAAGGTTAAAGTCCTTGGCACCCGGAGCGCTAATAGTACCAGCTAGAAAAACAGCAGTTGAATCGGGAAATCCGAGGGCCTTAAACATGGTGGTTCTTGGTGCGTTTATAAAGATGTCGGGGATTTTGAAAACGAGCAACGTTGAAGAGGCTATAGGGTTAGTCATATCGAAGCGCGCTATTAAGCCCTCGCTACTAGCGTTTAGAAAGGGACTAGAATTAATTTAAATGAGCCCCATCCATAACGTTCTTAAATTACAATTACACTTCCATGCTCGTCGCTTGCCCCAATCAGCACAGTGTTGAAGTGTGCTTTATCTCTTAGTTGCTCAGAGTAGCCGTGTACTGTAGCCAGGGGCAATTTAACTTGACACGACGCTCTTCAGCCTACAGAGCTCTTCATCGTCCACTCGGAGTTCGGATCCCTCATCATCTGGTTTCATTTACGCAGAGCAGCCGGTTCTTAAATACCCTGCTAAGTCATTACGGGTAAAGGGGCTTAATATGTGTAGGATACTAGCACTGTCCAAAACCAACAAAGACCTCCTTGATGTGGTGTTGAACTCGTTCGTACTAAGCAACGAATACGACCCATACCTGGAGCGGGTCAGTAGAGGCAAGCACAAGTCGCATGACGACGGGTGGGGGCTCGTCGCGGCGGGGCTTTTGAAGGAACAACCCGTTGTAGCTCACCACAAGTCACTAGAGCCAATATACTACGAGTCTTCGAGGAGGGTG
Organism: Desulfurococcaceae archaeon; assembly: GCA_038845865.1. Taxonomy (NCBI): domain Archaea; kingdom Thermoproteati; phylum Thermoproteota; class Thermoprotei; order Desulfurococcales; family Desulfurococcaceae; species Desulfurococcaceae archaeon. The sequence goes on along the minus strand of JAWBQJ010000001.1, from coordinate 307,938 downwards.
ATCAGCCTCTTCTCGAAGAAGATCAGCGAATACCAGCCGCTCTACCTCGTACTCCATGCACGTAAAGCATCCGCGAAAGAGCCTTACGGCATAGACTACGTGCATCCATTCATGAGGTTAACCGATAACGGCGCGGCGTGGTTCGTACACAACGGGGGTGCAGATAAAAGAGCACTCGCCGAGAAGCTAGGGGTGTATCCCTGGATCCGCGTAGACTCGGAACTACTCGGCCACTACGTAATGGATTACGTCCTTACATGCGCGGAAGGGGGAGAAAACGTTGATACCTGCGTCGTAGAGGCATACAGCGAGGCCAAGAACTACGTCTTAAGCGGTAGCGCCCTCAATACGGTACTACTCGTGCTCTTCAAAGACTCCCCTTACCTGTACCTGACTCACTGGCTCCGCGAACCTCGTGACGATAATTTGAAGGAGTACTACACCATAGTAGCGTACAGCGGTGACGGGGCAGTTTTCGCTGGTTCCATAACGATAAAGGAATATCTGCCCGGAGACATGTCTGGTAGCGTGTACGCGCTCGAAGAGGGCATTTACAGGCTTAAGCCCGAGAAGCTAACGAAAATAGCCAGCCTGTAAATGGTGGCGAGCAGTTTGACCTCCAAGCGAGTGGGCTTCATAGTTAACCCGATAGCCGGAATGGGGGGTTCCGTAGGGCTTAAGGGTACTGATGGAGAAGCTTACTTTAAGGCCCTAGAGCGCGGTGCTAAGCCTGTCGCACCTCAACGTGCACTGATGTTCCTCAACGGTATCAACTCCGAGGACTTTGAAATAGTGAGTGTAGCCGGTGTAATGGGCGAAGACGCCGTTAAGGCAAGTAAACACAGTGCCAAGTTAGTAGAAGTCATTGGTGAGCGGAAGGAGATTACACGTAGAGAAGATACCATAAAGGCCGCTACCAAGATGAGGAGCTCCGTAGACATACTGGTCTTTGTAGGTGGCGACGGCACGGCACGCGACATATGCGAATCAGTAAGCACCTCATTACCGGTAATAGGCGTACCAAGCGGCGTGAAGATGTACAGCTCGGTGTTCGCAGTAAGTCCCATCGTAGCCGCCAGGCTACTGGATTTGTTTTTGAAAGGCATGACCGTGCTCGTAGAGAGGGAAGTTCTCGATGTGGACGAGGAGGCGTTCAGGGAAGACAGGCTCGTAGTTAGGCTGTTTGGCTATCTGCTCGTGCCGAGCTATGAAAATCTAGTGCAAGCACCGAAAACGCTGTACTCCGGCACGGAGGAGGAGTTAGCCAAGGAGGCAATTGCAGAATACATCGTAGAGACCATGGAACCTAATACCCCTTACATACTCGGACCCGGTTCCACCGTCAAGGCGGTATGTAGAAAGTTAGGCTTGGACTGCACACTACTGGGCGTTGACGTGGTGCTGAACCGCGAACTGCTAGTAAAAGATGCGTGGGAAAAAGACCTGCTAGACGTAATTGAACGGTATGGCAAGGTTAAGTTGGTTGTTACCCCAATTGGAGGTCAGGGGTTTCTGTTTGGTAGGGGGAACCAGCAAATATCCCCACGAGTCCTTTCAATGATAAATAAGGAGGACATCATAGTGGTATCCACGGAGAGGAAGATCCGCGATGTAAATGCCCTTTTAGTGGACACCGGAGATAAGTCCACCGATGCAAAGCTGACCGGTTACATCAAAGTGCTTGTTGACTACAATAGGTTCATCGTGGCGAGGGTTATTAGCGAAACCACTTAAGGTTATGTTACAGCTTATTAAAGCCTAAACGGTATTTCAAGAAAGGTGAACTGTTTGAGCAAGACGTATGAAACGCTAGGTAACCTAAAGGTAGGGAGCTTTGTAGTAATAGACGGAGAACCCTGTAAAATAATTGAAATATCGAGAGCTAAAACGGGTAAACACGGAAGTGCCAAGGCTACTGTGATCGCCGTGAGCCTCATCTCGAAATCTAAAAAAGTCCTAGTAGCGCCCGTAGACACGCAGGTCGAAGTCCCCATGGTGGAGAAGAGGGTTGGAAGGGTAATAGCCGATCTTGGTGATAAGGTTCAAGTAATGGACGTGGAGACATTCGAGGTCTTTGAAATAGCAAAAGATGCCATAGACGAGACGATACGTAGCAGGATAACGCCAGACCAGGAGGTAGAGTACTGGCAGGTCATGGACGTGAGGATTATTTTAAGGCCACGGTAGTGGCCATACTGTGCTTCTACGATATCTCATCTGGAATAAATGCTGGTTTTTCCGCTAGCGTTACTATCGGAATCGATATTCCAGGCTTCGGGTTTTTCGATAGTTCGTACCTGTCTTCACCGGTATATATAACAATGTAGTTCGCATCTACTGCTACAGGGTCATTGGAGTCGAAAGAATAATAGTAGAATATCGGTAATCCATAATATTTGTAGTAGTCTCTGAATACTCCCAGCAACCCGATTATTACTTTATCCCTGTGCTTGAATTTTATCAGGTAAGTCATGACCTGGTGTGGTATGATGGTTGAGGCGGCGAGCCTTACGAGATCCCCAAAACTCCCCGTTTTAAGCAATATGACCTTTTCATCGGTCAAGTGGCATCACGCTTCCAGTCCTTACCGGCATCTTCGTCTCCGTGACATTTATATTTCTCAAGTACCTGGCTAATATTTTTAAAGCAAGTGCGAACCTGTCAGCACCACTGGTTTTTCTAGACTCTTTGAGTGTTTTAAGCGGAATAGTTATTATGGCCCCGCCCTCATTACCGCTGTATTCGAACAGTTCACCGTTAGGCACGGCTATGAGGGTCGACGTGCTTACAAACCTACTTGATACCCCTCCTACGACTGAACCAACGTGTACTATGGGAGCTAATACGAACACCTGGAGCGAGCGGAGCAGATCCACCAGCCCCATGCCTTCTAGTACACCGTTACACGTAGAGGTGATAATCACATCAACGCCTGTAAATGCCAGGAACCTCGCGAGCTCTGGCATTAAAAGATCCTCTTCTAGTAGCACAGTGTAACGTAAGTAGTTGTCGCTTATGATATCCAGCTTACTACCAGGTCTTATACCCAGCTCCAGCTCTTTCGCAGAAAGAGCTATTTTTCTCGAGAAGAACCTACAGGTACCTGTCTCTCCGTCGATGAATATGTTTGAGATAGAAGGCCCAATGCGGGACTTTTCTAAAACGTGCGGGGATACGAGTGAGAGGAGGTTTAGGCGGGATAGACGCCTGAGTATCCTGATGTAGGGGTTCTTCTTGTTGACGCTAATGGCATTTATGGCCGATACGTCGTTCAGAGTTCTAGGGATCACCCCGTAAGGCATAAATGGCGGTAGTACAAGGGTCTTAACGCCGATCTTGCCGGCATAGCGTATTACGTGCCTTATGCTGTCGATGTTCATTGAGAAAGCTGCCTTGATGATCGGCATGTGGACTACGCCCAGTCTCCAACCGGGCACCTCTTCGTAGAGCTTTATGACTTTGAACCCGCCTATGGTGATATCCACGGCAGAAGCCCTTCAACGCATTCCCTCGGTAACGGGTGAGCCCCTTCTTCGAGCTCTTTTACGAATTTTTTCAGCTCCTTCTTTACGTGTTCTTGTGCGTCTGCTTCTCTACCAATGATACGCTCAGTAACTTCCCTGTATATCTTAGCTAACACCTGCTGATAGCTGACCTCGCCTCTCTCGATCAGGTCCATGTCTCTTTCGAGCTCACTTGTTTTATTGACGCTGACGAGGTCTCCGTACAATTCTTTGAGGAACTCAAACACTTCTTTCCCCCGACGCTTAACGATAAACGCTTTCCGTACCCTGGAGACAGCGACGTATTTCCTGTCTATGAGCGTTTGAATTATTTTGGCATAAGTACTAGGCCTGCCAATGCCGCACGTCTTCATCCACCTTATTACATCGTGAAACCTCGGTAACGGGTATTTCTGCCTCTTGACGTCCTCGATAAAGCCGGTTATCTTGCCCCCTTCACCACCAAACCGGTCCAATTCTATTTGAATATTCTCGTAGATTTCCGAGTAGCCTTTATCCAAGATACCCACTATCACGTCTTTCTCAACGTCGATCTTGTTACCGTTTACTTGTAACTCCACTTTTAATTTTTGTTTAAGCACTTTCGCGGGCTTCATCTGGCTCGCAATGAACCTTCTAAAAATTAAATCGTAGAGCTTAAGGTGATCTCTTGTCACCCTGGTCACAGTGATAATGGCACCTTCCCTTAAAAGCTCGGCGAGGTGATCGGCATCGATAGGCCTAGTAGGTCTTATCGCCTCGTGTGCCCCGCTCGTGCTCCACGTCCTAGGCTTAAAGACCTCCAGTAACCTCGCAGGTCCGTACCTCTCTTCGAGGTACTGCCTCGCGACATCTATTCCTGCATCGCTTATTCGAGTACTATCCGTTCTGTGGTACGTTATGAAGCCCATTTCGAAAAGTTCTTGTGCGAGCTCCATGGTCTTGGTTGTGGAAAAGCCCAGTAACCTGGACGCTTCTTCGAGCAACGTATCAGTCGTGAAGGGCGGAGGAGGCATGACCTCGTTTTCACGTTCCTCGAGGACATCTACCGTTACTAACGCTAGCAGTTGCCTCGTTACCTTGCCCTTCTTGCCGAACCCGATCAGCCTGCCGTCGCGATCTAGCAAACCGAGCTTCTTCACGTCTTCGTGGCTTAACGTTACTCGAAGTCTACGGTCTCCCTCGAGGCACGCTCTGACTACGTAGCTGAAGAACGCTGGATCCTTGTGTTTTCTGTACTCTTCTATCACGTACTCTAAAACAGGGGTCTGAACTCTACCTGCACTTAGGTTTCTATTAGGTCTAAAGCAGTTTTGGAGGTCTTCCACGTGCTTGCCACATAAATACTTTATGCAATATACTTTCCACGCATATTTCTGGACTATCTCTGAGAGAGAAAACCCAAGCCATCTATCTTCCACCCTTCTCACGATCTGGGCTTCCACGAGCCGGTGGTCGAACTCTCTGGGGTTAAGTATCGCGTTGATGACGGCTCTCCGCGTTACTTCGTGAAACTCGACTCTCCATACCCTTTCCGAGTACGGCTCTAAGAGCACCTTGAGATCCCACGCGATCTTCTCGCCTTCAGCATCGGGATCCGTCCCAATGAACACTACGTCCACCTCGCTGGCTATTTTTCTAAGGGCATCTATTACATTGAGTTTCCTACCAGCTAGGCGCCCGCATCGAGGACACGTTAGTGTTTCCTCGGTGAATTGGTGCCCATCCACGCACTTCTTTATATCGGTGTATACGGGAATGAATTCGTCTTCGTTATTTGACACCAATACGCCATATAGTTGCCTGAAGCCACGCGCTTCCGGCAATACCTGGTCTACCACCAGGTCGTATACGTGTCCTCCACTCGCAACAATATCAAGTATATAATTGCCGATTGTCACTTCGTACGCCTTAATGCCTTCGCCGATCACCCTGATACTGGGCTTTCCAAAGAAGCTCGCTATGGTGCGAGCTTTATTAGGCGATTCAACCACCAGTAAAGCAGTTTTAACGAGTTCGAGCTGTTTTTCAGCTTGTACTTCACCACTCAGGACCTTCTTCACGAATTCGCGTTCTTCCTCGATCTCCTCGATAAGCCTTTCAAGATCAATCTCTTCCAACTTTGAAATTTTAAAGCCCTCAAAGATCCAGCGTAGCCTCTTAATCAATCCATTTAAGAGCCTTTCGTCGTCTACAATTATTACCGATAGCCCTTTCGTGATGCCACCTGGATAAAGTCTCGAGCATCTACCACTTGCTTGAATGTACGTTGCAACATCGGGTACTAAGATGAACACTTCTGAGTTTTCGCTAATTAACGCCACATCTCCTAGTCTACTAAGCTTGTTCAAGAAACCCGGTTTATTCAAATTGTTTTTAATAATCTCGTATGCCCGTAGCAGGTCTTTGAGTATTGGCATTTCCCCCCCTTCTTTTCCCTGCAAGGCTTGGAGGAGCTTTTCTCTTAAAACGGCTAAAGCACCCTGGCTCATTGTTCTTAATCTCCTCGCAATCCGGCCGATGAGAACATCTGCTTCCTCCCTTTCTCTGCCTTCAAGGGCCTCTCTCGCTATTACGAGCAACCTGAGAAGATCTGCCGGTGGCACGGCCTCAAGCTTCGTGCTGAACTTGTGCCTTGGGACACCAACGAATATGGTGTACTTCACTCTCTCGGGTAGGTCTATTCCGCGCACCATAACCCCATAATACGTTGCAACGCTGATCATCACGTCTATCTCGCCCGCCGCGAACCTTTCCACTAGTCCTACCTGCTTCTTCGAGTGAAAAGCCTCTGCGCGTAGACCGTGCTCCCTAAGCCTCGCTGCGAGGTACTCTGCGTACTCGATGCCCTTATCCACGGTGACGAATACGAGGACGCCTCCACGGAGCTTCCTTAAAATGTCTATTAATACCTCTTCGACTTTATCACGAGGCGGTATTACGTATGTATCTACTATGTTCCTAATGGCCTCCGGCCTAGCGCCTGCTTCGAAGTTTAGAAACACGCGGAATAGCTTGGAATAGGCACCGCGTGGTTTACCAGTAGCGCTGTTAACTATCAATACAGTATCACTTACCGCCCTTCTAGCCTCTTCTAATTCTCTTTCGAGGCCTTCTATGAGAGCTCTCGTCTTCTCGGCCTCCTGGGGGGGTAGAATGCCCATTCTAGCTTTAAGTTTTACTAGTTCAAGCCCCTTATTTACGGCATCATCACTTAAACCGAGCACGTTGAGCAACCTCTGTACTGCCTTACCGCTTCTCAGTACAGCATCTACATCGTCCATCACTACCAGGTCGTAGACCCCCTTAGGTATAACGTCTCCATGCCTATGCATGTAAGCACTTGTGGTTAGCAAGATGTCGTAGTCCTCGTTCCTCAATCTCTCGTCGTAGAATTCCCTCTCCCTCTTACTCAGCCTTCCATGGATACATATTACTCTGAGGCAGTCGCTATGCCAGTCGTCCTGTGTACAAACCTTAACTCCGATGTTCTCAGCAAACTTAAGTAGCTTACTCCATGCCTGTAGGAGTAAGGGTGTTGTAGGGAATGCTAAGTAGCATTTCCTGTTCTTCCCTTTAACTTTAAGGGCCCTATATAGTGTAGCCACGAGTGAAAAGACGGTTTTACCTGTTCCCGTTGGTGCAATTATGCAAAAGGATTCCCTTCGTAATAGCCTCTTAGCCCACATCCTTTGAGCGCTCCACATTTTAAAACCCCTGGTAGCGCTCTTAAAGAACTCTTCGAACTCATTTAGCTCTGCCTCCTCATCGACCAGCTTCTTGATGTTACCTTCAACTGTTAAGAGTTCCCGGTACTTCTTCAATAGCTCTAACCTATTGGCTTCACCGCTAACCTCGCTAATTACCCTATTAAACCGGTCTTCGGGCAAGCACCTCTCGCAGGGAGCCTTGTAGAGGAGCCTCAAATCACTAATGGGCCCTCCACAATTGGGGCACGCGTGCCTGTAAATTCCGTGCACTTTGAGCTCTATTCGAGGTGCGGCCACAACGGCTTCAGACGCTTTTCCGTTAATGAGCATCACCACTAATTACTCGTTCTCCCAGTCTTCATTAAAAAGGTTTTTAAACTTTCGTAAAAGCGAAATCTCTATGTGCTTATGCTACTAACGCTTAGTTAAAATGTCTATTAAGTGGCCTATTAGTAGTATGCCCGTTGAAATCAAGAGAGTCCAGAGGGGTAGAGGCAGTCCATAGAATGGCTGTGTAAGGGCCTTTCTAGGCCCGTGTAGAATGGAGTATACTGTGCTCATCAACACGCCCGTAGCCATTGATAGCGTGCATGACGTCCTTGTAGCTCCACCTATAAGCCTGCTCCTGTAAATGCCGAGCAATGTTACCGGTGCTAAGGGTAGTAAGATTACGGACGTTAACACGGACATCTCAACGATAAACCCGACGTTCTGGGCAGCTATGA